>JAHFQQ010000039.1 GCA_023259235.1 Polaromonas sp.
GAAACCGGTCTGAACCCGGCTCCCACGGTATAATCCGATTCTTGACCCGCAAGCGCGACAGCAGCACCTCCGGCACCGGCCTTCCGCAGACACGGAAAAACCTCATGAACGAGACGGCCAACTCCCCGCAAGGACTGCACACCAAATGTTCGCCCAGACAGCTTGCCTGAAAAACATGCAGCCTGATGCTGTGGTGCGACGGTACGCCGGGGCATCGCCACCGACTGACCTGTTTTTTTAACCCTCTCGTCCTGAACGCTGAATCGTTGTCGCCTGTGCCTTGACTGCTGGAGCACACGGCATTTGTTTGGCATTTTGTTTACTGGTAGCCGATCGATATTTAACAATTCCCGACATCCGGAGGTCTCATGCCTACTGCAACGCCCAAAAAGTCCAACCCACAAAAAAAACCGGTCAAGCTGCCCGCCAAGCCGTCCAGGGCCACCGTGAAGCCTCAAGCCAACCGGGCTGCCGGAGCAGTGGCCCGGCCAGTTGCAAAAACGCCCGTCAAGGCGGCCGCAAAAGCCCACGCCAAGGCCGCAGGCCAGAGTGTCAAGGTTGAAAAACCCGGAAAAACCGCCATATCGATTAAAACCAGTGCCCATCATGCCCCGGCCGGCAAAACAGTTCAAAAATCCGTGAAACCTATCAAATCCGCCATGCCCCTGAAGAAAGCTTCCCCAGTGCAAGCCAAGATGCGTCCCGACACCGGGCCAGTTGCCGCTTCGGCCGTAGCGCTTGACGTGCCCGTAAAAAAGAAACCCGGTCGCCCGCCAAAAAATCCGGCCGCCGCCGCCAGTGTGCCCGATGCTGTAGTGGCAGGAGGAGCCAAGCGGGGCCGCAAACCCAAGAACGCCATCAGCCCCGAACGCGACGAAGACCTGTCCGACGTTCTTGCCGAGTTTGCCGAAGAGCCTGCGGCAGAAGCCACCGCAAAGGTCAAGCCGCTACGCATGAAGATCAGCAAGGCCAAGGAACGCGCCTTGATGAAGGAATTCGGACTTGATGAAGCCGTTCTGTCCGAGGAAGACATGCTCAAGCGCCGCCTGCGCCTGAAAACCCTGATCAAGCTCGGCAAAACACGCGGCTACCTGACGCACGGCGAGATTTCCGACCACCTGCCTGACAAACTGGTCGATGCCGAGACGCTTGAGGTAGTCGTCAACATGCTCAACGACATGGGCGTGGCTGTCTACGAGCAGGCCCCCGACGCGGAAACCCTGCTGCTGAACAACACCGGCCCCACCGTGGCTACCGAGGAAGAAGCCGAGGAAGAAGCCGAGGCGGCACTGTCAACGGTAGACAGCGAATTCGGCCGTACCACCGACCCGGTCCGCATGTACATGCGCGAGATGGGTACGGTCGAACTGCTGACCCGCGAAGGTGAAATTGAAATCGCCAAGCGCATCGAGGGCGGCCTCATGCGCATGATGGAAGCCATCTCGGAGAGCCCCGCGACGATTGCCGAAATCATGCGGCTGGGTGAGGACATCCGCGAGGGCAAGGTGGTCATATCGACCATCGTTGACGGTTTTTCCAACCCCAACGAAGCCGACGACTATGTGGCGGAAGAAGACTTTGATGAATTTGACGAAGAAGACGACGATGATGGCAAGGGCGGCTCCAAAGCCCTGACCAAGAAGCTCGAAGAGCTCAAGAAGGAAGCGCTCACCCGATTCGACAAAATCGCCAGTCTGTTCGAAAAAGTGCACAAGACCTACGACAAGGAAGGCTGGGGCACGCACGCTTACGTCAAGGCACAAAAGGCCCTGAGCGAGGAATTGATGACCGTGCGCTTTACCGCCAAGACCATTGAAAAGCTGTGCGACCTGCTGCGCGGCCAGGTGCTTGACGTGCGCAAGAAGGAGCGCGAGCTGCGCCGCATCATCGTCGAGAAATGCGGCATGCCGCAGGAAGTCTTCGTCAAGGACTTTCCACCCAACCTGCTCAATCTCAAATGGGTCGAAAAGCAGGTCGCTTCTGGCAAACCCTGGTCAACCGTCATGGCGCGCAATATCCCGCCGATCCAGGAGCTGCAGACCAAGCTGGGGGAGTTGCAGGCGCGCGTGGTGGTGCCGCTGGTCCAGCTCAAGGACATCAACAAGCGCATGAACGAAGGCGAGTCCAACTCGCGCGACGCCAAGAAGGAGATGATCGAGGCCAACTTGCGCCTGGTAATTTCGATTGCCAAGAAATACACCAACCGTGGCTTGCAGTTCCTGGACCTGATCCAGGAAGGCAACATTGGCCTGATGAAGGCCGTGGACAAGTTCGAATACCGCCGCGGCTACAAATTTTCGACCTACGCGACATGGTGGATTCGCCAGGCCATCACCCGCTCGATCGCGGACCAGGCCCGTACCATCCGCATCCCGGTGCACATGATCGAGACCATCAACAAGATGAACCGCCTGAGTCGCCAGCACCTGCAGGAGTTTGGCTTTGAGCCCGACGCCAGCATTCTGGCCGAGAAGATGGAAATTCCCGAGGACAAGATCCGCAAGATCATGAAGATCGCCAAGGAGCCGATCTCCATGGAAACACCGATCGGTGACGACGACGATTCACACTTGGGCGATTTCATCGAGGACGGCGCCAACACGGCCCCCCTGGAAGCAGCCATGCAGGCTGGCCTGCGCGATGTGGTCAAAGACATCCTGGACAGCCTGACGCCGCGCGAAGCCAAGGTGCTGCGCATGCGCTTCGGCATCGAGATGAGCACCGACCACACGCTCGAGGAAGTCGGCAAGCAGTTCGACGTGACGCGCGAGCGCATCCGCCAGATCGAAGCCAAGGCGCTGCGCAAGCTCAAGCACCCGAGCCGCAGCGACAAGCTGCGCAGCTTTATCGACACCCTGTAATATCCCGGTGGTGCGCCCCAAAGTACCGAAAAGCGCGTGGATATACGAAAGAAGCGGACATGCCGGCGACGCGGCAGCCTGCTCTTTTCGCTGAAATAGCGGCGATCCCACCGGGTTTTCCATAACTTTAGGCTACCAGTCCACACACAGTGGGCTTTAGCAGCTATAAAACTCGTAGCAGATCGAAATTTGCGTTATATTTGATGCGCGCGTTCAGCTTGCCATCCAACTGCGATATAAATGCAATCAGAGGAGATAACCAAATGAGTGCCAAGGAAAAAGCCGCTGTAGGCCAACTGCTGGAACTTCTGGAATCACGCTACGCATTGCGTGTGATGTGGGCCCTGAAAGACGGGCACCCCCAGACTTTCCGCCTGCTGCAAGACAGCGTCGGCAGTATCACCCCCAACACGTTGAACACCCGTATCAAGGAGTTGCGTGGCGCCGGCCTGCTCGGGCATGGCAGCGATGGCTACATTGTCACCACCCTGGGCGCCGATCTGCTCAAGCGTCTGAACGACCTGCAGGCGTTTGCCGGCAAATGGGTTGTCAGCCAGGCCAAGGCCAACGCAACCGCCGCCAAGAAGACATGATGTCTTGCGGCAACAAAAAGATTCAGGTCATTGGCCTGTCTTCTTTTTGAGCGCCGAGCCACAAGGCAAGCCAGCCACGGCGCCGGCGCGTACGCCAGCTTTCAGCGGCGGCGCCGATGCAGCGAATTTCCACAGCACCCGCGCGCCCGAAGGAACCGGACATGCTGTTTGCAATGTGCCGCTGATCGCCCGCGCGTGGCGGGCTTGCTCCCTTTGCGGTTGATGCGCTAAAAACACGCAATTTCTCCGCCCAAAAGTGAATCCCTTGCCTTGAAACGGGATTTACACGCCCCCAGTTGTAATTGTTGTTAGTTTGAATTCTGTTATCAAGCATGTCCAAAAATACACATCCCCATCAAAATCAACCCCTGGCTGGCGCCCCCAGTCCTGAAGAGCTGGAAGCCGCGCAGGCGGCTGGCGAATTTGACGCACTGACCGTGGCGCAAGGCGAACTGGCGACGCTGCAGGCCAAGAACGTCGAGCTGGCTGACAGCTATCTGCGCGCCAAGGCAGAAACAGAAAACGCCCGCCGCCGCGCCGAAGATGAAGTCGCCAAGGCACGCAAGTTCGCGATTGAGACTTTTGCCGACAGCCTGCTCCCCGTGGTGGACAGCCTGGAAACCGGCTTGGCCATCACGGATGCAACGCTTGAACAGATCCGCGAAGGCACCGAGGCCACGCTCAAGCAGCTTAAAAGCGCACTTGAGCGAAACAAGGTGGTCGAGATCAACCCGGCGGTTGCAAGCCGGTTCGACCCGCACCAGCACCAGGCCATCACCCTGGTACCGGCTGATCAGGAATCCAACACGGTGGTCACTGTCCTGCAAAAAGGCTATCTGATCGCCGACCGGGTGCTGCGCCCGGCGCTGGTGACGGTGGCGGCGCCAAAATAGGAAAAAACCAGTCCGGAATGGATGCCGGCGCACTTGAAGTCCCGCAACTTATCCACATGTCATCAACATAATTATCCGCACCGCGGCTGAATTGTCAGCCACCCCCCTTTTCAATTTTCGACGAATCAAAAAAACAGGAGTAAATCATGGGAAGAATCATCGGTATCGATCTGGGCACCACCAACAGCTGCGTGGCCATCATGGAGGGCAACACGCCCCGCGTGATTGAAAACTCGGAAGGCGCGCGCACCACGCCCTCCATCGTCGCCTACCAGGAAGATGGCGAGGTACTGGTCGGGGCGTCGGCCAAGCGCCAGGCGGTTACCAACCCCAAAAACACCCTCTATGCCATCAAGCGCCTGATTGGCCGCAAGTTCACGGAGAAAGAAGTCCAGAAGGACATCAACCTCATGCCCTACAAAATCGCTGCCGCCGACAACGGCGACGCCTGGGTCGATGTGCGCGGCAAGAAAATCTCCGCCCAGCAGGTCAGCGCCGACATCCTGCGCAAAATGAAAAAAACCGCGGAAGACTACCTCGGCGAAGCCGTCACCGATGCCGTGATCACGGTGCCGGCCTATTTCAATGACGCCCAGCGCCAGGCCACCAAGGACGCCGGCCGGATTGCCGGGCTGGACGTCAAGCGCATCATCAACGAACCCACCGCCGCTGCCCTGGCCTTCGGCCTGGACAAGCAGGAAAAGGGCGACCGCAAGATTGCGGTCTACGACCTGGGCGGCGGCACCTTTGACATCTCCATCATCGAAATTGCCGATGTTGATGGCGAAAAGCAGTTTGAAGTGCTATCCACCAATGGCGACACCTTCCTGGGCGGCGAAGACTTCGACCAGCGCATCATCGACTTCATCATTGCCGAATTCAAGAAGGAGCAGGGCGTGGATTTGGGCAAGGACGTGCTGGCCCTGCAACGCCTGAAGGAAGCCGCTGAAAAAGCCAAGATCGAGCTTTCCAACAGCGCGCAAACCGACATCAACCTGCCCTACATCACAGCCGACGCATCAGGCCCGAAACACCTGAGCATCAAGATGACTCGCGCCAAGCTGGAAAGCCTGGTCGACGAACTCATCGAGCGCACGATTGCGCCTTGCCGCGTGGCCATCAAGGACGCCGGCATCAGCGTCGGCGACATCCAGGACGTGATTCTGGTCGGCGGCATGACCCGCATGCCCAAGGTGCAGGAAAAGGTGAAGGAATTCTTCGGCAAGGATCCGCGCAAGGACGTGAACCCCGATGAAGCCGTCGCCGTGGGCGCCGCCATCCAGGGCCAGGTGCTGTCGGGCGATCGCTCCGACGTGCTGCTGCTTGACGTGACGCCTCTGTCCCTGGGTATCGAAACCATGGGCGGCGTAATGACCAAGATGATCAAGAAGAACACGACCATCCCGACCAAGTTTGCGCAGACTTTCTCAACCGCTGAAGATAACCAGCCCGCGGTGACCATCAAGGTGTTCCAGGGCGAGCGTGAAATCGCTTCGGGCAACAAGGCGCTGGGCGAGTTCAACCTTGAAGGCATTCCGCCAGCATCGCGCGGCACGCCGCAGATCGAAGTGTCCTTCGACATCGACGCCAACGGCATCCTGCACGTCGGCGCCAAGGACAAGGGCACCGGCAAGGAAAACAAGATCACCATCAAGGCCAACTCGGGCCTGTCCGAGGCAGAAATTCAGCAGATGGTGAAAGACGCCGAACTGAACGCCGAGGATGACAAGAAAAAGGTTGAGTTCGTGCAGGCCAAGAACAGTGCCGAAGCCATGGTGCACAGCGTGAAGAAATCGCTGGGCGAGTACGGCGACAAGCTCGATGCTGGCGAGAAGGAAAAAATCGAAGCTGCCATCAAGGACATGGAAGAAGCACTCAAGTCCGACGACAAGGCCGCGATTGAAGGCAAAAACGCGGCCCTGATGGAAGCCAGCCAGAAACTCGGCGAAAAAATGTATGCCGACATGCAGGCCTCGCAGGGCGCTGCAGCGGGCGGCGCTGCGCCGGGCGCCGAGCAGGCGCAGGCCCAACCGGCCGATGACAACGTCGTCGATGCCGAAGTCAAGGAAGTCAAAAAAGGGTAAGGTCACTGAGCGCCGATTCAGCGCACCGGTGACGGACTGCAAAGCGGAAACCAGGAGAAATCCCGGATTTCCGCTTTCGCGTTTTACCGTCCGGTTGCTGTTTTCGACGCGCACACTGTTCATTAACGATCGGGGAAACCTCTTCAAAGAGACTGTCAGATTTACCTGCCATGGCCAAAAAAGACTATTACGACACGCTCGGCGTGCCCAAGAACGCCAGCGATGAAGCTATCAAAAAGGCGTATCGCAAGCTCGCGATGAAGCATCACCCTGATCGCAACCATGGTGACAAATCCAAGGTTTCCGAGGACAAGTTCAAGGAAGCCAAGGAGGCCTACGAAATACTCTCCGACGAAAGCAAGCGTGCCGCCTACGACCAGTATGGCCACGCCGGGGTAGACCCCAACATGCGGGGCGGCCCGGGCGCGGAAGGCTTTGGCGGCTTTGCCGAGGCCTTTGGCGACATCTTTGGCGACGTGTTCGGCGGGCAGCGAGGCCAGCAACGCGGCGGCCGCCAGGTTTTTCGGGGTGGTGATCTGAGCTACGCCATGGAAATCACGCTGGAGGAAGCCGCGCTGGGCAAGGATGCGCAAATCCGCATTCCAAGCTGGGACGACTGCAAAACCTGCCATGGCACAGGCGCCAAGCCAGGCACCAAAGTGGCCACCTGCACCACCTGCCATGGCCACGGCGTGGTGCAGATGCGGCAGGGTTTTTTCAGCGTGCAGCAGACCTGCCCGCAATGCAAGGGCACTGGCAAGCTGATTGCCGAGCCCTGCGTGGCCTGCCACGGTGTCGGCAAAACCAAGAACAACAAGACGCTGGAAGTCAAAATACCTGGCGGTATTGACGACGGCATGCGCATCCGCTCAACCGGCAATGGCGAGCCGGGTACCAACGGCGGCCCGCCGGGCGACCTGTACATCGAGATACGGATCAAAAAGCACGACATCTTTGAGCGCGATGGCGATGACCTGCATTGCAGCGTGCCCATCAGCTTCACCATCGCCGCACTGGGCGGCGAGATCGAAGTGCCAACACTGGCCGGCAAGGCGGCGATTGACATTCCCGAAGGCACACAGGCGGGCAAGCAGTTCCGTTTGCGCGGCAAGGGCGTCAAGGGCGTGCGCTCCAGCTACCCTGGCGACCTGTACTGCCACATCACGGTGGAGACTCCGGTCAAGCTCACCGAACATCAGCGCAAGCTGCTCAAGGAGCTTGACGAGTCACTGAAAAAGGATGGCAACAAACATTCTCCAGGGGAAGAGGGCTGGGCCGACAAGCTGAAGAATTTCTTCACGGCCTGAGCCAGGCAGCGGCGCGCGACAACGCGGCGACCTGTCGGCCTGCAGCACCGGGCATTAAGGGGTTGCCTGCCTTGACCGCTTTTGCTTCCCAGGCGCGGCCCAAGCTGCTCCAAATACACTAACCGGCCATGTCGCTGCATTCGCCCGCCCGCGCCTCCCCCGCCGCTTCACGGCAATCCCCGTCCGCGACTGGTCAACGGGCCCCCGGCATGCGCCAGCTCTGGCTCGTGGTGTTGACAAGTCTCTGGATTGCCACGGTCTGCAATGTGGCATTGTGGCGCGAGCTGGCGCATCTGCCGGGTCTGAGCACGGGTCAGGCAATCACCATCAGCATCGCGCTGGCGCTGGTGATTGCACTGGCGAGCGCTGCGCTGCTCAGCGTGCTTGCCTGGCGCTGGACCCTCAAACCGGTGATCACGCTGTTTTTGCTGTCGGCGGCTTTCGGCACCTACTTCATGATGGCGTATGGCGTGGTCATCGACCAGACCATGATGGTCAACACCCTGCAAACCAATGTGCGTGAAGCACGCGATCTGCTGAGCTGGAGCCTGGCGGCGACGGTGCTGGTGCTGGCCGTGTTGCCGGCGTTTTTTCTGTGGCGACAAAAAGTCCGGCGCACCGGGATCGCACGGCAAGCGCTCTTCAATGCCATGACCCTGCTGGCTGCCAGCGTCCTGCTGGTGGGGGTGGTGATGGTGTTCTTTCAAAGCATCGCGTCGGTCATGCGCAATCACACGCAGGTACGCTATCTGATCAATCCGCTCAATTCCTTTTATGCGCTCGGCTCGGTGGCGGCCAAGCCTTTTCAGCGCGACGAGTCCATCCTGTTGCCACTGGGAAAAGACGCCACGCTGGGCGCCAGCTACACGGCCCAGGCCAAGCCGCCCTTGCTGCTGCTGGTGCTGGGCGAAACCGGGCGCAGTGCGAGCTTCGGCATCAACGGCTACAGTCGCCCCACCACGCCCGAACTGGCCCGGGAAAAGGTTGCCAGCCAGCGCAACGCCTGGTCATGCGGCACCAGCACGGCGGATTCGGTGCCCTGCATGTTCTCCGATCTGGGACGCGAGGCCTTTGACTCGCGCCCGGCCAACCAGGAAGGCCTGATGGACGTGCTGCAGCGTGCCGGCCTGGCGGTGCTGTGGCTGGACAACCAGTCGGGATGCAAGGGCGTGTGCGACCGGATTCCCAATGTCGACACCTCAGGGCTGAATGTGGCCGGACTGTGCGAAGGCGGCGAATGTTTCGATGAAGTGATGCTGCGCGGCCTTGACAAGCGTATCGCGGCACTGCCCGCCGACCGCAGTGCCAGGGGCATCGTGCTGGTGATGCACCAGATGGGCAGCCACGGCCCGGCGTATTACAAGCGGTCGCCGCCCGCGTTCAAGAAGTTTTTGCCCGAATGCACGAGCAATTCGCTGCAAAGCTGCGAGCGCGATGCGCTGGTCAATGCCTATGACAACAGCATTGTCTACACCGATCATGTCCTGGGGCTCGCCATTCAGTGGCTCAAGTCGCGCGAAGCCACCAACGCGCCAGCCATGCTGTACCTGGCCGACCACGGTGAATCGCTCGGTGAGAATAATCTGTACCTGCACGGCATGCCCTGGCGCATTGCGCCCGATGTGCAGAAACACGTGCCGTGGATCACCTGGCTATCGCCCGAATTTGAGCAGCGCAGCAAAATCACCACGGAATGTCTCAAGCAGCACCTCGATGCGCCGGTGAGCCACGACAACTATTTCCACTCCGTGCTGGGTTTGATGAACGTACAGACCCGCGCTTATAAACCCGCGCTTGACATTTACGCCACCTGCGCCAAACCGTAGCCGGATTTGACGTTTTTGTAATCACTCAGCCCACCCACGAAGACTAACCTCCAACGCAAAGGAGAATATTTTTTGTTCCCTGGCGTACTTTGCGTCTTGGCGTCTTTGCGTTGGAAGCTTCCAGTCCTACATGAGTAATTACGACGTTCCGGCTACAGCGCCAGCCGCTGGCGCGCTTCGCTGTATTCACGCTTGAGCTGCGCCACAAAGGCAGCAGCGCTCTGCACCTGGGTGACCGCGCCGATGCCCTGGCCGCAGCCCCAGATGTCTTTCCAGGCCTTGGACTTGTCGCCGCCGAAATTCATCTTGCCTGGGTCGCTTTCAGGCAGCCTGTCGGGGTCCATGCCGGCGGCGCGGATAGACGGCGCCAGGTAGTTGCCATGCACGCCGGTGAAGAGGTTGCTGTAGACGATGTCATCGGAGTTGCCATCGACAATCGCCTGCTTGTAGGCGTCTGATGCACGCGCTTCTTCGGTGGCGATGAAGGCCGAGCCGATGTAGGCGAAATCGGCATCCATGGCCTGGGCGGCCAGTACGGCGGTGCCGGTCGAGATTGCGCCCGACAGCGCCACCGGACCGTCAAACCATTGGCGAATTTCCTGCATCAGCGCAAACGGACTCTTGACACCCGCATGACCACCCGCACCGGCAGCGACAGCAATCAGGCCGTCGGCGCCCTTCTCGATCGCCTTGTGGGCAAACTTGTTGTTGATGATGTCGTGCAGCACCATGCCGCCATAGCTGTGCGCAGCGGTATTGATGTCTTCGCGCGCGCCCAGGCTGGTGATGCAGATCGGCACCTTGTACTTTACGCACAGCTCCATGTCGTGCTCGAGCCGGTCATTGGATTTGTGCACAATCTGGTTGATGGCAAAAGGTGCGGCGGGCTGCTCGGGATGCGCCAGGTTGTATGCGGCCAGCGTCTCGGTGATTTCGGCCAGCCAGTCTTCCAGTTGCGCCGCCGGCCTGGCATTGAGCGCGGGCATGGCGCCCACCACGCCGGCCTTGCACTGCTCGATCACCAGCTTGGGGTTGCTGATGATGAACAGCGGCGCGCCAATGACGGGGAGCGAAAGGTTCTGAAAAACAGGTGGAAGTTTGGACATGGCACTAAAAATTTAGGTAAAACCGCCCTCTAGCGCTTATGTATCAAGCGCAAGATGCTATCAATTCAATTGCAAACCTGGCTCAGAAAGCGTCCATGGCAAGCCCGTTCACGCTGCCTGCGCCGGCCACGATGGCGTCGCGCATTCCAGGGATGGCGCTCAGCACATGGTCGGCGTAGAACTGCGCCGTCACCATCTTGGCCTGCATGAAGGCGCTGCCCTGCCCCTTGTGCAACAGCGCATCAGCTACCAGCAGCGAGCGCGCCAGCTGCCAGCCGGCCACCAGCCGCCCCGCCAGCAGCAGATACGGCACGCTGCCGGCGAACACGGCGTTAGGCGACGATTTGGTGTGTTTGACCACGAAATCGACCACGTCGAGGTACGCCAGGCGCGCCGTCTCCAGGCGCGCAGCCACGGTTTTCGCGGCGGCACTGCTGCTGGCGTGCAGTTCCTGTTCGGTCTTGGCAATCTGTGCGGCGATGGCGCTGGCCACGGCCCCGCCGTCGCGCGCCGTCTTGCGGCCCACCAGGTCGTTGGCCTGGATGGCGGTCGTGCCTTCGTAGATGGTGAGGATGCGCGCATCGCGGTAGTACTGCGCCGCGCCGGTTTCCTCGATGAAACCCATGCCGCCGTGCACCTGCACGCCCAGGCTGGCCACCTCGATGCCCATCTCGGTGCTGTAGCCCTTGACCAGCGGCACCATGAATTCGTAGAAGGCGGCATTGTCCTTGCGCACCTGCGCATCGGCATGGTGGTGCGCGGCGTCGTAGGCGGCCGCCGCCACGGTGGCCATGGCGCGGCAGCCCTCGGTGTGGGCGCGCATGGTCATCAGCATGCGGCGCACATCGGGGTGGTGAATGATGGTGGCGCTCTCCTTCATGCTGCCATCGACGGGTCGACTCTGCACGCGGTCGCGCGCATAGGCCACGGCCTTCTGGTAGGCGCGCTCGGCAATGGCAATGCCCTGCATGCCGACGGCGTAGCGCGCGGCGTTCATCATGATGAACATGTATTCGAGGCCGCGGTTTTCCTCGCCGACGAGGTAACCGATGGCACCACCGTTGTCGCCAAACTGCAGCACGGCCGTGGGGCTGGCCTTGATGCCCAGCTTGTGCTCGATGCTGACGCAGTGCGCGTCGTTGCGCGCGCCCAGGCTACCGTCCTGGTTGACCAGGAACTTGGGCACCACGAACAAGCTGATGCCCTTGACGCCTTCGGGCGCGCCCTGCACGCGGGCCAGCACCAGATGGACGATGTTCTCGGCCATGTCGTGCTCACCGTAGGTGATGAAGATCTTGGTGCCGAAGACCTTGTACGTGCCATCGCCCTGCGGCTCGGCACGCGTGCGCACCAATGCCAGGTCAGACCCCGCCTGTGGCTCGGTGAGGTTCATGGTGCCGGTCCATTCGCCGGTCACCAGCTTTTCGAGGTAGGCCGTCTTGAGCGCGTCGCTGCCCGCAGTCAGCAAGGCCTCGATGGCGCCATCGGTCAGCAGCGGGCACAGCGCAAAGCTCAGGTTGGCGCTGTTGATCATTTCGATGCAGGCCGCGCCAATGGTCTTGGGCAGGCCCTGGCCGCCAAAATCCTGCGGGTGCTGCAGACCCTGCCAGCCGCCTTCAGCGTACTGGCGAAACGCCTCCTTGAAGCCCGGGGTGGTCTGCACTGCGCCGTCCTTGAACACCGAGGGATTCTGGTCGCCTTCCCAATTCAGCGGCGCCAGCACCCCTTCGGCCAGTTTGGCGCACTCTTCGAGCACCGCCTGGGCGGTGTCCAGGCCTGCGTCTTCAAAACCGGGCAGCTGCGCCACCTGGTCGATTTGTGCCAGGTGTTCGATGGCAAACAGCATGTCTTTGATGGGGGCTTGGTAGGACATAAGCGAAGTGTGGGGTAGGTTCAATGAAGTGATTGGTACAGGGGGTACAGCTCGGATTCCTCGCGGCGAATCCGGTCTCCCAGCAGATGGCCGATCTCATGCAGGCTGGCGCACACCTGCTTGAAGTCTATGGCGTCGTCGGCAGCGGCGCTGTAGGTTTCGATAAAATGCACGGCGGCATCACCAATACCCTTCATTTCACTTTTGTAGCCATTGACCAACTGGTAATTATTGGCGTTGCCCCGGGTTTTGAATTCCTGGCGCATATAGGTGTAAAGCCGGATGGCTTCCTCCAGCAGGTGCGGAACCAACAGCGCCTTGAAGCCCTGCAGCGCCTGCTTGAACGCGACAACATCGCGCGCCTCAGCTGCTTTTTTCAGCACGCCAAAGGACTCCAGCAGCTGCCGGTGGTCGCCCACCAGCTGCGTGACCAAAGTGGAATGATGTTGAACGCCAGAAACCATGTGTTGCCGCCTTCCGGAAACTACTATACAGCCTGCAGTACCATCGGATCCCAGCAGGGACCCGATGCCCAGTGGGCACAGAAGGTTCCGTTACAGCGCCTTGATCAGTTCCGGCACGGCCACAAACAAATCAGCCTCCAGGCCATAGTCGGCCACGCTGAAGATGGGCGCCTCGGCATCCTTGTTGATCGCCACAATGACCTTGGAATCCTTCATGCCGGCCAGGTGCTGGATCGCTCCCGAAATCCCCACCGCCACGTAGAGCTGGGGCGCCACGATCTTGCCGGTCTGGCCCACCTGCAGGTCGTTCGGCGCATAGCCTGCGTCCACGGCAGCGCGGCTGGCGCCAATGGCGGCTCCAAGCTTGTCGGCCAGCGGTGTAATGACTTCGTCAAACTTCTCTTTGCTGCCCAGGGCACGACCGCCGGAGACGATGATCTTGGCGGCTGTCAGCTCGGGCCGGTCGCTCTTGGCGATTTCAGAGCCCAGGAACGTTGACTTGCCGCTGTCGGCTACGCCGGCCAGCGTTTCAATGCTGGCGGACCCGCCACTGGCTGGCGCCGCGTCAAAGCCGGTGGTGCGAACGGTGACGACTTTGGTGGCATCCAGACTTTGCACGATCGCAATGGCGTTGCCGGCATAGATGGGGCGCTCGAAAGTATCGGCGGCATCGACCTTGGTGATGTCGGAGATCTGGGCCACGTCGAGCAGCGCGGCCACGCGCGGGGCGATGTTCTTGCCCGAGGCGGTCGCGGGGAACAGGATGTGCGAGTAGCTGGCGGCAATGGCCACCACCTGCGCGGCCATGTTTTCCGCCAGCCCATGGGCAAAGGGCTCGCCTTCGACGTGAATGACTTTGGCCACGCCCGCAATCCGGGCGGCTGCCTGGGCGGCGGCCTGGGCGCCCTTGCCTGCCACCAGCACATGCACATCACCGCCGCATTGGGCGGCGGCAGTCACGGTGTTGAGGGTGGCGGGCCGGATGCTGGTGTTGTCGTGTTCGGCAATTACTAAGGAGGTCATGGTTCTTACGTCCGTTCAGGCAGGGCAAATTTAAATGACTTTGGCTTCGTTTCTGAGCTTGTCCACCAGGGCGGCGACATCGGCCACCTTGACGCCGGCGCTGCGCTTGGCCGGCTCGCTGACCTTGAGCGTCTTGATGCGCGGCTTGACGTCCACGCCAAGATCCTCGGGCTTGAGGTTTTCAAGCTGCTTTTTCTTGGCCTTCATGATGTTGGGCAGCGTCACATAGCGCGGCTCGTTCAGGCGCAGGTCGGTGGTGATGATGGCCGGCAGGCTCAGCGAGAGGGTTTCCATGCCGCCGTCGATTTCGCGCAGGATGGTCGTCTTGCCATCAGCCACATCGACTTTGGAGGCAAAGGTGGCTTGCGGCCAGCCCAGCAGCGCGGCCAGCATCTGGCCGGTCTGGTTGCAGTCGTCGTCGATGGCCTGCTTGCCCAGAATCACCAGGCCGGGTTGCTCCTTGTCGACCAGCGCCTTGAGCAGCTTGGCGACGGCCAGTGGCTGCAGTTCTTCAGCGGTTTCGACCAGGATGGCGCGGTCGGCGCCTATGGCCATGGCGGTGCGCAGGGTTTCCTGGCACTGCAGCACGCCGCAGCTCACTGCAATGACTTCCGTTGCAACGCCCTTTTCCTTCAGGCGCACGGCCTCTTCAACGGCGATCTCGTCAAAGGGGTTCATGCTCATCTTGACATTGGCGATATCGACACCGGTGCCATCGGATTTGACGCGGACTTTGACGTTGTAGTCGACGACGCGCTTGACGGGGACCAAAACCTTCATTGCAGGGCTCCAGAATTTAATGATTGACGTTGACGTTAAAGCAAACCTTGTATTTTATGCTGCGGCACAAATGCTTCGGCCTGTTGATCGATCATTGGCGATCCGCCCAAGCCCCATAATAAAAAAGAACGGTCATTCTTTTTTATTATGGGGCACCGTTCATCGGGGATTAGAGCACGCAGCCCAACCGCTGTCCGGCCGTTGTCACACGCTCCCGTCACACGCCCGGCATCAACATCACCACCCGGCTCACGGGGGTTTGACATTTGCCGCGACGCTGACTCGGCTATGAATCACCCGCTGCGGATATGGAATATCAATGCCGTTCTCACGCAGCGACTGAAGAATGGCCAGATTGACATGCGAGCGCAGATTCTGCTGGCCGTTTTCAGGGTCGGTAATCCAGTAATTTAGGGTGAACTCCAACCCGTCAGCGCCAAAATTGGTCAAATTGACTCCCGGTCCCGGATTTCTGGCCACCCGCTCCTGCTTGTTGGCCGCTTCAATGAGCAAGCGCATCACAAGCCCGACATCGCTGTCATAGCCCACTGACACCACGGTGGACTGCAGCACCTGCGTATCGCTCAGCGACAGGTTCTCAATCCGGTTGCTGATGAACATTTCATTGGGCACGATGGATTCCCGCCCCGACAGCGCGCGTATCACCGTGTAGCGCGCGTTGATCTCGGTGATGCGCCCCTCAAAAGCGTCGACGCGCACGTTGTCGCCGATGCGCACGTTGCGTTCGGTCAACATGACAAATCCGCTGACGTAGCTGGCGGCAAGCTTTTGCAGGCCAAACCCGATGCCGACGCCAATTGCCCCGCCCAACACCGACAGGGCCGTCAGGTCAATTCCCACCGCTGACAGCGCCAGCAACAGGCCAACAAACAGCAGCACCGCGCGGGTGGCATTGCTGAACGCCTTGCGCAAGGACAGCTCGCTGCCGGTGGCCGAGCGCAGCACGCGGGACTCTATGGCCGAGGAGATCCACAGGGTAACCAGCAACACCACGGCAGACGTCAGCAGCCCTTCCAGCATGTTGCGCACCGACAGCATCGAGCCGCCAACCTTCCACTTGATGTCGTCCAGTTGATCAAGAATGACCGGCAGCAGCCCGCTGACCCAGAGCACCATGGCCAGCCAGGCCAGCCAGGAAAAGGTGCGCTCCAGAGCCCGCACCAGCGGCGCATCCTTGTACGCCACCTGCAGCACCTTGACGCCCAGGCGAATCAGTGCCAGGGCCAGCAGCACCGGGATGGCGATCCTGAAAATCGCCAGCGGAAACAGCCGCGCCAACAGCGCCTGGGTCGCATAGGCAAACAGCAGCAGCAGCAGCGGAAACAGCACGCCGTCGATGATGCGCCGTCCAAAAAGTATCGAAGCGTCATCGGCCCCATGGCGCGATCGTCCCGCCACGTGGGCCACCAGCCAGGCCAGCAGGACGCAGGCGATCAGGGCGGCCAGTTCGGTCAGGGCGGTGGGCT
>JAHFQQ010000040.1:0-12833 GCA_023259235.1 Polaromonas sp.
CGCTTCGGCGCTGCCTGGCCTGGCGTATCTGGCGTAAGAAGGCAAATCCGTTCCGGGGTTGGGGGTCGCTGGCATTTCGACCGGGGCCATGATGAGGTCCGGAAACTTGCTTGCGTCGGTCGCTGAAACGCCGGTAGATTCGCGCCTGCCCGGAACTGACGCATGGGTTTGCGCCTGCAGCTCCAACTCCGGCTTTGGCGCTTCACGCTGGAGCACAGACGCAGGCACAGGCACAGGCTGGACTGGCGCGGTGTTCGCGACCGCCTCGGCAACGGGCGCCGGAGCTGGCGCAAATGCAAGCGCTGCCGTTGCCAGCTTGCGTTTGCGCGAGTCTTCCTCTGCCCGCCTTAACGCATCGAGCAGCAGGCTCATGGTCTGCGCCCCACGGGCACTGGAGTGTCGATGGAAAGCTGGCTTCGGATAAAGGAGGCATCGCCGTCAATGCTCGAGTCGTGCAGGATGGTGGGCCGCAGGAAGATCACCAGTTCGCTCTTGTTCGACTGGTTGCTGCGCAGCTTGAACAGCTCACCCAGCAGCGGCACGTTACCCACACCCGGGATCTGGTCGGTGGCGTTGACCTGGTTGTCCTGCATCAGGCCGCCCAGCACGGCGGTTTCACCATCTCGCACTTTCATGATGGACTCGAACTCGCGCGTCTGCACTTCCGGAATATTGTTGGTTATGCCGGCCTTGGCCAGATCGGGATTGGGATCGATCGCGTAGCCGGTAATCCGGGACACCGTCGGGCGCAGGTTCAGCGTGATCTCTCCATCATCGCCAACCTGGGCGGTCACGTTCATCAGAAAGCCGACCGGCACGGTATTGATGGTCGTTGAATAGGTGGCTGCGGTGGCTGGCGTGGTGAGCGTTGCCAGGGTGCCGGGCGTCACCGTGAGGGTGAAATAAACCTTGTTGTCCACCACCTTGAGAATCGCCGTCTGGTTGTTCATGACGCTGACCTTGGGGCTTGAAAGCACGCGTGTCTTGCCGAATGATTCGAGCAGCCGCACGGTAGACGAAAAGTCGAACCTCCCGGGGCCGAGCGTAGACAGGCCGAACGACCCCAGGAAAGGCGGATTGCTGCCGGTTGACAACGGTGTGCCGCCGCCCGGCGCCAGGCTGAACGAGGCTGCAAGTTCGCCAGGAACAAAGGCGTTGCGGATCAGCGACCAATTGATGCCCTGCTGATAATCGTTGGACAACGCGACTTCAACGATGGTTGCCTCAATCAGCACCTGGCGCCGCGCATTACCGACGATCTGATCGAGAAATTCACGCACGCGCGCATGTTGCTTGCTGGTCGCCCGGACGCTGATCACGCCGGTTTCGGGATTGGCAATGACCGATGCTGCTTCGCGATAAAGCGGGGGCGCAGGGGTGGCCGGAGCCGCTGCCGGCCCGCCGCGCGCGCCGGATGCCGGCACGGCAACCGGTGCGACCACGGCCGCTGCACCGCCGGGCGCTTCAAGCACCTTGTCGGTTTCCCTCAGAAGGTCCTTGATGTTTTCGGTGAGCGTGGGCCAGAAGCGGTTGTTGGACGCGTTGTGAACCGAAGCGGCCGAGGAATTGCCGGTGCCGGAAGACGTGCCCTGCCCGGTGGTGGCAACCTGCGACTCGGATGCCGTGGTGCTGATTGCATCACGCGTGATGTTCGGATAGTCCACCTTGTACAGGCGCAGGAACGGCGAGTCGGGCAAGACATACAGATTTTTACCCTGCACTTCATAGCGCATGTCGATCTGGCGCGCGATCCGGTCGAGTATTTCGGTAATGGTCTGGTCGAGCGCATTGAGCGTGACAGTGCCGGTGACGCGTGGATCCACGTCAAGATTCAATTTTGCGTCGCGGGCTACCGCGAACAGCAGGTCCTGCACGCTGACATTACTGACCACGATGCTGTAGGTTTCCTGTGGTTTGACGGCCCGCGGCACGGGCAGACGCGGCGCGCCTTCGGCCAGCGGCGGAATACTGGCGACATCATTCGGTGGCCGGGCCGCTCCTGGGCTGGAGTCCCGCTCCTGGGCCAGATGACCTTTTGACAGCGGCGGCGGCGGCGTGGCGCACCCTGCCAGCAAAAGCGTGGCCAGCAGCGCCGGTTTCCAGGCGGGTTGATTCATATTCAAGGGGCAGGTTCCTCACGAATGGCTTCAAGGCCGCGCACAAGCGATTTGTAGCGTCTGACCGCTGGCGGGGAAGATTGTATGAAGTCCAAAGCGGCCTGGCGAGTCTGGAAGTGTCCCACATACAACGCGTGAAATGGCTGACCCTGATAAATCCGGTTCTGCACCAGCACCGGAACACTCGCTTGCCGCCCGCCGGCTTGAGCCGGGACGGCATCGAGCGCGGCCTGAATCTGCTTTGCCAGCGCCAGCAACTCGGCTTCGCGCGGCGCCCGCATGGACAGCAATTGAACCGTAAAGCCATTGTTGCCGGGCGCGGCAAAAAGCTCGTTCGTCGCCTGCATGCGCACCGCCAGCGAATTGTCGTGCAGCCGGGCTGCCAGCGCAGAGTCCGGCAGTGCCGGCCTGTCGCCTGCAACCGGGTCAACCATCCTGGCTGCCACAGGTGAGGACACGCTGGACGCTGCCGGCGGCCCCCCCCCGGAGGCGATTGGCAAGGTGGCAACTGCCGCCGCCGCAACAGTGACCGGCTGCGGTTGAGGCTGAACAGCGGCTGGCGCTGACGGCGTCATTGCAAGCTGCGTTTTACCCGCAGCCAGTCTTGCGGCGGGTGGGGCAGAAGGCGCCAGTTCACCCTTGGCCTGTGCTGAACCACTCTTGGAGCCATAACCCACACCCGCGCCATAGCCGACGCCCAGCGCCACCAAAACAGCCAAACCCAGCGGCGCCAGCTTTTGCCATGCGTGGGCGGAGCGCGCGGGTTTGTAGTCCGCGGGCTGCGCCGCGCGCCTGGCGCTGTGCGGCGAGCTGTCGCTGGCTGCGCGGCGCACCTGTTGCATGCCAACCTGCGGCACACCCTCGGCATACGCGGCAAGCATCGATTTGTCGGCCAGCATGTTGAGCCTGCGCGTGCGGCCTTCGGAGGCCTGCGCCAGCAGCTTGACCGCCGCCGCGTCAAACAGCTGACCGCCGGTCCAGCCAGCTTTGTGCAGGCGGAACATCAGGTAGGCGGAGACCTCCGGCGCGGTGAGGGGCTGCAGCTCGAAGCGGTGACTGATCCGGTCCCTGACTTGCCGGAGCTGCGGCGCATCAAGCAACTCATCGAGTTCGGGCTGCCCAAACAAGACAATTTTCAGCAGCTTGCTCTGCGTCGTTTCCAGGTTCGACAGCAGGCGGATTTCCTCAAGCGTGGGAGCCGGCATGCTGTGCGCTTCATCAATCACCACCACCACGCGCCTGCCCTGCGCATAACGATCGATGAGAACCGACTCCAGCGCCGCCAGCATTTGCGCCCGGTTGCCCTCGGGAGGTTCGGGCATCAGGTCGTGGGCAATGGCGCTAAGGATTTCGTCGCGGTCAAAGACCGGGTTGGCCAGGTAAACGGTGTCAGCGGGCAGCACGCGAAGGCGATCGAGCAACATGCGGCTGAGCATGGTTTTGCCCATGCCAATCTCGCCGACCACGCTGATGATGCCTTCATCGTGCATGGACGCAACCACAAGACCTTCAAGGATGTCACCGCGCTGACCCCCGGTAAAGAAAAACGCCGTGTCCGGCGTAATCCGGAACGGGTCCGCATTGAGGTTGAAGTGGTCTAGATAGAGAACGCTCATGTTTCCTGGCTGCTTTCATGGGAGGGTAGCGCCATTGCGATTATGCGTTTGTTTCGGGTACGCCAAAAGTTTAGCTCACGACCATCTCCTGCCGCCAAATGATCCCACAAAACCCGGCTAAAAACGAATAGCAACGTGTCTTAAATGCTACAAATAATATAGCGACACGCGATGTTTTTGCCCAGAGCGTGAACGAAGTCACACATAATACGGCAGCGCTACCCTCGTGTCGGAACAGGCTGCCCGGCGCGAGGGAAGCCGCAAGCAGCCCTCCCCGTCAATAACTCCCGGGCACGCAAGGGCGAGGGAAAGAACACCACAACATCACGACTATTAACCAGCAGCGCCGCGCCTGCCAGCGATACCACGGCACAGATGGCAAGAACCAGATTGCCGTGCCGCCGTCCGGACTTATGGAAACCTCAATGAGCAGAACTCAATGCAGCGGCACACCAGTTTTGGCTTGAACCATTTCGCGCGTCACGCCCGGAGCCAGTTCAACCAGCTTGAGGCCCTGCGGTGTTACATCCATCACGCCCAGATCGGTGATGATGCGGTCAACCACGCCGACGCCAGTGAGCGGCAGCGTGCATTTCGGCAGGATTTTCATGTCTTCGGTGCCGTCCTTCTTTTTGGCCACGTGTTCCATCAGGACAATCACGCGCCGCACGCCTGCAACCAGGTCCATGGCGCCGCCCATGCCCTTGACCATCTTGCCCGGAATCATCCAGTTGGCCAGGTCGCCGTGCTCGCTCACCTGCATGGCGCCCAGGATCGACAGGTTGATCTTGCCGCCGCGGATCATCGCGAAGCTGTCGTGGCTGCCGAAAATCGACGAACCGGGAATGGTGGTGACGGTCTGCTTGCCGGCATTGATCAGGTCGGCATCGACCTTGTCCGCGGTCGGGAACGGGCCAATGCCGAGCATGCCATTTTCAGATTGCAGCCAGACCTCTTTGTCGTCGGGCACAAAATTCGCCACCAGTGTGGGGATGCCGATGCCGAGGTTGACATAAAAACCGTCTTCGAGTTCCTGGGCGGCACGCGCCGCCATCTGGTCTTGGGTCCAAGGCATGATGAAGCTCTCCTGGTCAGTTGGGGACAGCGCTGGCCGCTGTGCGGCTGCGGTCTGTCCCGCAAGGTTATTTGGATTCGGTGAGGGTGCGCTTTTCGATGCGCTTTTCGGGGTGGGCATTGAGCACGATGCGGTGCACGTAGATGCCCGGCAGATGCACTTCGTCGGGCACCATGGCGCCGGTCTCGACGATCTCCTCAACCTCGACGATGCAGACCTTGCCGGCCATCGCCGCGGCCGGGTTGAAGTTGCGTGCCGTCAGGCGAAACTGCAGGTTGCCCGATTTGTCGGCGCGGTGCGCCTTGACGAGCGCCACATCGGGCACCAGCGAGCGCTCCATCACGTAGGTTTCACCGTCGAACTCGCGCAGCTCCTTGCCTTCGGCCACTAGGGTGCCGACGCCCGTCTTGGTGAAAAATGCCGGAATGCCGGCGCCGCCCGCGCGCAACTTTTCGGCCAGCGTGCCCTGCGGGGTAAATTCGAGTTCAAGCTCACCCGCGAGGAACTGGCGCTCGAATTCCTTGTTCTCGCCCACGTAGCTGGAGATCATCTTTTTGATCTGCCGGGTTCCCAGCAATCTTCCCAGACCAAAACCATCGACACCGGCATTGTTGGAAATCACGGTGAGGTTTTTGACCTGGCTGTCGTGCAGCGCGTCTATCAGCGCCTCGGGAATGCCGCACAGGCCGAAACCACCCACCGCCAGCAACTGGCCGTCCCTGACGACGCCCTTGAGAGCCTCCTCGGCAGAGGGAAAAAGTTTGTTCACGAAAAATCTCCTTGTATCGTTCAGCTCAAGCCCACCCGTTACCATACTACTTATTCAAATACGTAGTACTTCGTAAAGGTTTGCCCCATGGACGTGGACTACCAGCTCGCTTTCGATCTGGCACCGGTCGGACTGGCGCTGTCGCGCAACCGCACCATTGTGGATTGCAACCAGCACTTGTGCGAGATGTTCGGCGCTGCCAGGGAGCAATTAACCGGGCAATCGTTCCTGGTCCTCTACCCCAGCGTGGACGAGTACGAACGCATTGGCGCCCGCATGATCCCGATTCTGAACGAGAAGGGCTGGTACTCCGACGACCGCATCATGAAGCGCGTTGACGGGCGCAATAAGGGCGAAACCTTCTGGTGCCACGTGACCGGGCGCGCGCTAAACCGCCTCGTGCCGCATGAGAGCGGCATCTGGACTCTTGAGGACCTGAGCGCGCGCCGCCCGGTGACGGCGGAACTGACGGCGCGCGAGCGCGAGGTGGCTTCGCACCTGATGGGCGGAATGACTTCCAAGGAAATTGGCCGTGCCCTTGCCATCAGCCACCGCACCGTGGAAATCTACCGGGCCCGCCTGATGCGCAAATACCAGGCTTCAACCACGGCCTGTCTGGTGCACCGTCTGATGGCTGGCTGATGCTATTGATCTGATAGCTGCGTGCATATGTTGTTATTGGACCATATGCCAAAACAGCTTGCATGAACGACAAAATGATCAGGCCTTTGCGGTCATGGCGAGGGCCGCGCACAGCCGCGTCATCGCGAGGCCGCAGGCCGTGGCGATCCATCATCGTCAAGGCGCAGCCCGCTTCGTCCTTGCCGCGGCTTGCGCCGCCAACCCGAGCCGCGTCGTTCTATGATGACGCCATCATCGAACGGAGATTTCCCATGAACCGCTACCCATTCCCCGATCTCAATGCCCTCCCCGACGACATCAAGGCCAAGGTGCTGGAGGTGCAGGAAAAAGCCGGCTTCATCCCCAATGTGTTTCTGGCGCTGGCACGCCGCCCGGCCGAGTGGCGCGCGTTTTTTGCATACCACGATGCGCTGATGCTCAAGGAGCAGAGCGGCAACCCGGACGGCTCGCTGACCAAGGGCGAGCGCGAGATGATCGTGACCGCCACCAGCGCGGCCAACAAGTGCCTGTACTGCGTGGTGGCGCATGGCGCCATCCTGCGCATCCATGAAAAGAAACCATTGGTAGCCGACCAGGTGGCGGTGAACTACCGCAAGGCTGACATCACGCCGCGCCAGCGCGCCATGCTCGACTTCGCCATGAAGGTGTGCCTGAGTGCCGACCAGATCAATGACGCTGATTTTGAAGCCCTGTACCCGCACGGCTTCAACGACGAGGACGCCTGGGACATTGCGGCCATCACGGCGTTTTTTGGCCTGTCCAATCGCATCGCCAGCTTCAGCAACATGCAGCCCAATCCGGAGTTTTACCTGATGGGGCGCTTGCCCAAAGCGGCCAAGCCAGCGTAGCGGCTCAGTCAAGCTCCACCAGCGTGCCCTGACCCGTCAAAAAAGCTGCCTTCACCGTGGCTCCGGGGTAAATCAACTGCACCGCCGCGCGGTAGGCCTGCAGTTGCGCCCTGAGGCCCGGCTGCTGCTGCGGTGCCATGGCTGACTTGTAGTCGAGCACCCACCACTGGCCGGCAAAACCGGCATCCTTGCGCTGCACCAGGCGGTCCAGCCGCAGTGGCTGGCCCTGATAGACCAGATCCACCTCGTTGCCCTCCCAGGCGATCGCGTCATGCCGCCAGGCCCAGGCACCCTCCCCGGCCTGAATCCGCTGCGCCAGCGCGGCGGCCTGCGCAGCCTGGGCCGGGCTGAGCCGGAACTCGCGCGCCGCGGCCGCTGCGTGCGGCGCAGAGCCTGCACCGCCCCACTCCAGCAAGCGGTGCATGGCTTTGCCGATGCGGGCGCTGAGGGAGTCTTTGTCTTCGCGCGTTTCCGTCGAAAGTTTAAGCGCCATCGCTTCAGGCAGCGCAGGGAGCTCTGGCAGCTGAAAAATGCCGGCGTCCGGGGACGCGTCGGATTGACTCGAAAAGGCATGATCCGCCGGCAGATCGAGCGGCGGCATCAGAGCCTGCAAGCGCTGCCACCAGCTGTCGGTGGTTGGCTTGTGCGGCTCAATCGACGAGATTGCCAGCGTGCCTTTGGCCCGTGTCATCGCGACATACAGCGCATTGATCTCTTCGCGCTTGCGCGCCGCCTTCTCAGCGGCCAGCGCGTCTTCGGCGCATGCGGGGGGCCGGGTCTCGCTGACCAGGAACACAAATTTGCGCGGTTCAGCGGCCTCGCCGGGCCAGTCGATCAGTACGCTCATGCTGTCAGCGCTGCGCTCCACGGTGTCGGTGTCCAGCAGCAGCACGGTCTCGGCCTCCAGGCCCTTGGCACCGTGGATAGTCAGCAGACGAACAGCCTGCGGATCAAGGCTGGCCGGCGCCTGCGTGCCGCCGGCCTTGAGCGCGCGCACAAATCCGTAGGGCGTGGCGTAGCGCCCGCCATCCTGCGCCAGCGACGCAGCCAGCAGTGCACGCAAGTTGGCCAGCACTGCGCTGCGCTGGGTGGCGGGCGCGGCGGCCACAAAGCGCGCCAGCACATCGCCATCCGTGTAAATGTTTTGCAGGGCATCATGCGGCGGCAGCCCGTCAAGCCAGTCTTTCCATCGGGTAAAAATGGAAGCCAGCCCTTTCAGCTCGGGCGCAAGCAGCTCTGTTTTTTGTAGCAGCTCATACCACGGAACCGGCTGCTCGCGTTGCAGCAGCGCCAGTTGCACCAGGCTGGCATCACCCAGGCCAAACAACGGCGACCGCAAGGCTCTTGCCAGCGACAAATCATGCTGCGGCGAGACCAGCACGTCGAGCAGCGCCACCACGTCGAGCACTTCGCAGCAGTCGATCAGATCGGTTTTTTCACCAATCTGGGCCGCAATCCGCAGCGTCCGAAGTTCCTGTTGTAGCGGCAGCAGACCGGCCCGTTTGCGCGACAACACCATCACATCCTGCGGCTTGAGGCCGCCAGCGATTTGCCCAGCAATCCAGGCGGCGGCCTGGCGCGCTTCCAGCGTGCGCAGGGTTTCCTCGGGCAGCTCGCGCGGGGTGTTCAAGCTGTCGCGCCAGCCGCTGGGCAGCGCAGCGTCGTCAGCGCCCCTATCGCGCGGGATTGGCGGCAAACGGCCGGTTTGGCCCACTTCGCCGGAGTCGGTGGTGTGTTCGCGAAAGCCGTCGTAGCCATCCACCTCGCGCGCCTGGCTCATGGCGGCATTGACCGCATCAATCACGGCCAGGGCATTGCGGCGGGTGTGGTCGCAACTGAGCAAGTCACCGCCCAGCCCCTGCACCACAAAGCGCTGCGCGGCCTTGAACACCTGTGGCTCGGCGCGCCGAAAGCGGTAAATGCTTTGCTTCGGGTCGCCCACCAGAAACACGCTGGGCGCCGAACCAGCGCCCGAATAACCGGTGAGCCACGATGAGAGCGCCTGCCACTGCAGCGGGTTGGTGTCCTGGAACTCGTCAATCATCAGGTGCCTGATGCGCGCATCGAGCCGCTCCTGCACCCAGCCCGACAGCACCGCATCACTGAGCATGACGAACGCCGCCCGCTCGACGTCATTCATGTCGACCCAGCCGCGCTCGCGCTTGAGCTGCGTGAACTGGGCAATCAGCGCGCGCGTCAAGCGGGCCATGCGCTGTTGATGCAGCCAAGCCTCGTGCTGCTGACAAGCCGCAGCCATGCGCAGCGCCAGTGCTTGCGCTTGCCGCACGCGCTCAATGCCGATGATTTTCTCGCCGAATTTGCGCGGTGTGCCGTCCTTGGTCAGCAGCGCGGTGAACACTGCGGCCAAGTCCTGCGCAGCAAGGGCCTGCTCCAGCTCCACGCCTTTGGCCGAGAAAGTGGGCGCGCTGGCGCCGCCCAGGGCCTTGGCGGCACCCAGCAGCGTTTGGTGATTGGCGGAGTGGCCAGCGAGGAAGTCTTCAGGCGTGGCCGATCCGGCAAACTCGGGAAACTGCACGCCAAACGGTTGCACCGAGGCGTCGACCACGCCTTTTTCATCGGCCAATGTGAACTCGGTCCGCTTTTGCAGCGCGGTTTGCAGCGCCTTGCCGGTCTGATACCGGCCATGGATGCGCACTACGGATTCAAAATCGGCCTTCAGGGAGGCATCGGCAACCAGCGTCGCATAAAAGCGCCGCCAGACCAGCGCGCGGGCCGGGGCATCGTCTTCCAGCAGCTCATAGCTGACGGGCAGGCCGAGTCGCTGCAGCACCGCCACCGGTGCTCCGCGCAGCAGGGCGGCAAACCAGCCGTGGAAAGTGCGAATCTGCACCGAGCGCCCGCTGGCAAGTACCGAGCGATATAAATTTGATAGCTGTCTGCGCACGTCCTGTATGGGTTGCGGGCCTTTTTTGCTTGATGTTTCAGAGATGCCGCGGATTTCCAGCTCTTGCTGCAGTGTCGCGTCATCGGCGTGGGCAAACTTTTCAAGCCACTCATCGAGGCGTGCGCGCATCTCACCGGCGGCTTTCCTGGTGAAGGTGATGGCCAGGATATCCTGCGGGCGAAGCGGTGAATCCGCGCTGCCGCCCGCGGTGCTGTCGAGCAAGGCGCGCACGATGCGCGACACCAGCATCCAGGTCTTTCCCGCACCGGCGCAGGCCTCGACCGCCACGCTGCGCCTCGGGTCGCAGGCGATGGCGTAAAAGGCGTTTGCGCAAACCGGCTCACCATTGCACTCGTAGGCAGCGTTCATGTCAGGTCTCCGTCACCCGGGGGCAACCTTCGATACGGCCTGCTGGCATGCTCAGGGGAAACCGGGCAAGGCGCGAAGTGAACAAACGTGGCGGCATCATGCTTTCCAGAAATCCTTGCGGCACAGGCCGCGCGCCGCGCAATACTCGCACGCCTTGCCTTCACCCAAAGCCGGCAGCACGGCACCTTCGCCGATGCGCGCCATGTCACTGAGAATGCCGTCGATCAGTTCATCGCGCAGTGCGACGATGGCCGGCTGTGCGTAAGTTTTGGTCGGCTCTTTTTCACCCAGATTGACATAGGCCGCGGCCAGCGTGTCGTCCTCCACCAGCGCGGCGTAAAACGCCAGTTGGGTGTCTTCCTGTGCGCTATTGATGCGCTCGGCCGTGACCGGGCGCGGCTCGGTCTTGTAGTCGATCACCAGCGTATGGCCGTCAGCATCCCGGTCAATGCGGTCAATCTTGCCCATCAGCGTCAACTCACCCAAAGGCATTTCTCGCCAGGTTTCTGCAGCCTGAAAAGCAGCGCCCGTGGCTTCGTGCCCGCCCAGCCACGCCAGGTAGCCCTCACGCACACCGGGCCAGGCCGCGGCAAACGGCAGGAATTCGCTGGCGCTCAGGCCGAGCACCTGCGTAGCTTGCTCAGCCGCTGCATTAATCAGGGCTACCCGCGAAGAAACATCGGGCGCCGGGGCGTCTTTTAATGCTTCATGGAAATAACGCAGCGTGCTGTGCAGCCAGTTGCCGAAATCGCGCTTGCCGAGTTCGCTTTCCAGCTCTTCGGGCGCTTGCAGCCTGAGCTGGCGCAGCGCGAAAAAGCGGTAGGGGCAGCGCCGCAGATCCTCATAAGCGCTGGCCGACAGCCTGGCCAGCGGCAATGCCGCGCCGGTAGGCAGCGGCCGCTGTGTGGGCCGGGCCACCACGGCGCGCAGGCTGCGCACATCCGGTGCCAGCGGCAGATCGCTGGCCAGCCGCAACTCCTGGACAAAACTGCTGGGCATCAGGCGCTCGCCGGCTTCGCTGGTCCGCCACAGCAGGTCCACATGGGGCGACCGCAGCGCATGGCGCCAGGCTTGCCGCGCCGCACTGGCCAGCGCCTCGCGCGCAGGCAGGCCGAGCAAGGCGCGCTGGCCCGGCGTCCAGGGGCCCGCGGGTTCGGGGGAAGACGGCAGGTGAATTTCATCGCAGCCAGGGAAAACCACCGCCTGCACTGGCCGGCCCAGCAATTGCGGCAGCGGCAGGATCACCACCTGTTCGGCTGGCGGATGCGCGGGGGAAAACGTACCGGCTTCGAGCGTCCGATCGACCCAGCGCGTGAAGTCATTGAAAGCCATGATCGGCAGCGTCCCGAACTCGATCTCTGCGCCTTCGTGCAGTCGCAGGATATCCAGCACCGTCTGACCGGCTTCGTCCAGCACCAGTGTTTCCCACTGCGCTGCCGCCTGCAGCGCGGCACGCAGATCGCGCAGCCATAGCGCCAGCGAGCGGGCGCGGATGAACGCGTCGCGCAGGGCGCTGACCGGCACCGCCAGTGGCTGGATCGCCGCGAACGCCGGGAGCGGGGCATCGGGCAGATCGCGCCAGAGCCGCACACCGGCCTGGCGCAGCACGGTTTCCGCGGCCGTCACCGCGCCGGCGTCGAACGCAGGAGCGTTTTTCAACCAGTCCAGCACGCTATCGGTCGACGCGTCCCACGCCATCGCGCGTAGCAGACTCATCAGGCTGGCTGCGGCACGCGTGGTGGAAAGCTTCCAGCCGGTTTCATCGCGCATGGCAATGCCTTGCCGTTGCAGCATGGCGCTCACGCGGCGCGTCAGAAACCGGTCTTGCGCAATCAGCGCGACGGGGCTGCGCCCTTGCGCCAGGTGCGCCAGCAGGCAGGCGGCGGCGCGCCCGGCCTCGGCCTCGGCATCAGGCGCGGCATGCAGCGTGGGACGCACCGCTGGCGGCACATCTTCTGACCGCGACGAATCAAGGGGAATCGACATGGACCGTGCGCCAAAATGCGCCTTGAGTGCCTCTGCCAGCGGCTCGGCCTGAAAACCTTCAAGCACGACAAACAGCTTTGGCTCGGCCTGGAAAAGCCGGTCGGACGGATAAGTGGAGGCCGCCGCCCAAGCCAGCGCAATGCGCCCCACCGCGGCTTCAAGCGCCAGCAGCGGCGAATCCAGGCCCGCGCCAAGCGTCGATGCGAGGCGCTCGCCCCAGGCTGCACGCCCGCCCGGCAACACCGCTGCCGCCAGCCGGCCCAGGCTCCACGCGGCTTCAACCAGGCGGGCGGCCAGCGCATCCTGCTGGCTCGCAAGACCCGTCCGCTGCAACAGCGACGCGGCAGTCAGCAGGTCCACGGCCACATCCATGCGCAGATCGTCGCCCGAAGGCGCAAACAGTCCCAGTGAGCCACCAAGTCTGCTGGCCCACGGGCGTGTTGACGCTTGCCATGGCGTGGCACTTTCCCGCAGCCTGGCCCACGCTGCGCTTTGCCGCCGGCGTG
>JAHFQQ010000040.1:12843-16258 GCA_023259235.1 Polaromonas sp.
TCAGTTGTGCATAGGGCAGCAGGACGACGGCCTCGGCAGGATGCACACCCCGCTCCCGCACGGCCTCGGCCAGCCTGGCAGTGGCTGGTTGCCAGCGTGTCTTTGCAGGGTTTGCGGCGGTCTCGTCAGGTGCCATGGCGGAGTGAAGGTATTTACAACAAGCCCCAAAGGGCTCGGGGGCACAACTATCGGGGCGATAGGCATTGCCGGATCGACCCCGCTGCCTGCTTTCTGCCACAATAACTGCAACTTTAGCTGTATCCAGTAACCAGAACAAAGGAGCCGTCATGGCGAGCGAACTGATCAAACATACCACCGATGCCACTTTTGAAGCCGACGTGCTCAAATCCTCCACGCCTGTGCTGGTGGACTACTGGGCTGAATGGTGCGGCCCCTGCAAGATGATTGCCCCGATTCTTGACGAAGTCGCCTCTGGTTATGACGGCAAGCTGCAAATTGCCAAGATGAATGTCGATGAAAACCGCGACATTCCCGCCAAGTACGGCATTCGCGGCATTCCCACCCTGATGCTGTTCAAGAATGGCCAATTGGCAGCCACCAAAGTGGGCGCCATGAGCAAGGCCCAGTTGACCGCGTTTATCGACCAGCAACTGGCCTGAACGTTTGCGCTGAACCAGCGAGCCCGGCCGCCCAGCCTGAACGCCAGGCTGCACCTGATTGATCCGGCCAGCCCGGCACCGGCCGGGCGCGTGCCCCGGGCACCTTCTTTCGCGCGGGTTTTCCGCTGAAAATTCCTGTCATAATGTGCCTTATTCGCCAAACGGCTTGCGCCGGATGGTTCGAGTTCCCGGTTTGTAAGCCTTCCTTCCTCCGCGGCTTCTTTTCAAACCTCCCCCGTTTTTTTACTGAACTCCGCAAGGAGTAATTCGATGCACTTAAACGAACTCAAGGCACTGCACGTGTCTGAAGTCCTCAAGCAGGCCGAAGCCCTTGAGATCGAAAATGTGGGCCGCATGCGCAAGCAGGAGCTGATGTTTGCCATCATCAAAAAGCGCGCCAAGACAGGTGAAACCATCGTGGCCGACGGGGTGCTGGAAGTGCTGCCCGACGGCTTTGGTTTTCTGCGGGCGCCGGATTCAAGCTACACCGCCAGCACCGACGACATCTACATCAGTCCGAGCCAGATTCGCCGCTTCAATCTGCACACCGGCGACATGATCGAAGGCGAGGTGCGCACGCCCAAGGACGGCGAGCGCTACTTTGCGCTGAACAAGCTCGACAAGATCAACGACGGCCCGCCTGAAGACAACAAGCACAAGGTCATGTTCGAGAACCTGACCCCGCTGTTCCCCCGCGAGCAGTTCAAGCTCGAGCGCGACATCAAGGCTGAAGAAAACCTCACCAGCCGCATCATCGACATCATCGCTCCCATCGGCAAGGGGCAACGCGCCCTGCTGGTGGCGCCGCCCAAGTCCGGTAAAACGGTGATGATGCAGAACATCGCCCACGCGATCGTCGCCAACTACCCTGAGGTGGTCATGATGGTGCTGCTGGTCGATGAACGGCCGGAGGAAGTTACCGAGATGCAGCGCAGCGTGCGCGCCGAGGTAATTTCATCCACTTTTGACGAGCCCGCCGCGCGCCATGTGCATGTGGCGGAAATGGTGATCGAGCGCGCCAAGCGCCTGGTCGAGCTTGGCAAGGACGTGGTCATTTTGCTTGACTCCATCACGCGGCTGGCGCGCGCCTACAACAACGTGCTGCCTTCTTCCGGCAAGGTGCTGACCGGTGGCGTCGATGCCAATGCGCTGCAGCGCCCCAAGCGCTTTTTCGGCGCCGCCCGCAATATCGAGGAAGGCGGCAGCCTGACCATCATCGGCACCGCGCTGGTGGATACCGGCAGCCGCATGGACGAGGTGATCTTCGAGGAATTCAAGGGCACCGGCAATTGCGAAATTCACCTGGACCGACGCCTGTACGAAAAACGCGTGTTCCCGGCAATTCACCTCAATCGCAGCGGCACGCGCAAGGAAGAACTGCTGCTGGCACCGGAAATCCTCCAAAAATCACGTATCTTGCGTCAATTGATGTACAACATGGACGAAATCGAGTCCATGGAACTCATGCTGAAAAACATGAGAGCAACCAAAAATAACCACGAATTCTTCGACATGATGCGCCGGGGGGGGTAAGGCTATGGCCCCCACGCTTGCCACTTCGTGTGCTGCGCTGCCCCACGAGGGGGCTGGCCTTGCTTGGGGCGGCCCGGCGCCGCGGCCGTTGGCTCTTCTGCTTGCCAAGTAGTCGAACGCTGCAAGTACTTGATTTCATGCGATAATGGCAGACTTCACGGAAAGTGCCTGGAACGGGTCTGGGTGGCTACCGAAACGATGAAAATGAAAGAGAAAAGATCATGAAAGAAGGCATTCACCCCAACTACCGCGAAGTTTGTTTCATGGATGTGTCCAACAACTTCAAGTTCGTGACGCGCTCTTGCGTGAACACCAAGGAAATGGTGAAAATGGACGACGGCCGCGAGCTGCCGCTGTACAAGCTCGACACCTCCAGCGAATCGCACCCCTTCTATACCGGAACACAAAAATCCGTGGACAACATGGGCGGCCGCGTCGAGAAATTCCGCAACCGCTTTGGCAAGACCGCCGCCAAGGATGCCGCGCCCAAAGCTGCCCAATAAGGGGCGGGGGGGGTTCCCGCCGACCTGCAAAAAGCAGCCTGAAATTCAGGCTGCTTTTTTTTCGGCAAAAATTGCCCGGCACCACTTGATCCGGCTCATGAAAAAACTGCCGCCCATGCATTCAGCTTTCCGGTCAGCCTGTCCTTGACGATCGATCGATTTTGAATAAGCCGTCCCCCGCCATCATCGCCCAGTCCGCCGTGCGCCGCTTGCCGCGATTTGCACTGTTGCTGTTTTGCGCGGCCTACATCCTGCCGGGCTTTTTTGGGCGCAGTCCCTGGAAAAGCGAGGACATCACGGCATTTGGCGTCATGCGCGAACTGGCTTCGCCCGCGGCCCACTGGCTGCAACCCCAACTGCTCGGTCACATCAACGGGTTTGACGCCCTCGTGCCGTACTGGCTGGGTGCCATCGCCATCAAGCTGCTGCCTTTTCTGGACCCGGCCTTTTCGGTGCGCATTCCGTTTATCCTGCTGCTGACGCTGACGCTGCTTGCCACCTGGTACGCCATTTATTATCTGGCCCGCAGCCCGCAAGCGCAGCCCGTAGCCTTTGCGTTTGGCGGCGAAGCCAGCCCGGTGGACTATGCCCGGGCCATCGCCGATGCCGGTCTGCTGGCACTTATTGCCTGTCTGGGGCTGGCTCAGTTGTCCCATGAAACCACGCCAGCCCTGGCGCAGTTGGGCTTCACCGCGTTGATGTTCTATGCCATGGCCGCCAGCCCGTACCGCCGGGCAACGCAACTCCTGGGGCCTGCGC
>JAHFQQ010000284.1 GCA_023259235.1 Polaromonas sp.
CTCGACAAACGGCCACCAGGCATCGATGTTGCGCCGCATCTCGGCCTTGCCGCCGTCCTGGTCGTTCAGGTGAAACTTGACGGCACCGCAGCAACCGGCCCCGGCCGCCTGCACCACCTGAATTCCGGCGGCGTCAAGCACGCGGGCGGTGGCGCTGTTGATATTGGGGCTCATGCTGGGCTGCACGCAGCCAGCCAACATCAGCATCTTGCGGGCGTGTAGCGCGCTGGGCCATGCCTTTGCATCCTGCCGGACGGGCACCTTGCTTTTGAGCGCCGCGGGCATCAATGGGCGCACGAGTTGCCCCAGCTTCATGGCAGGCCCAAACAGCGGTGACGGCAATCCTTCCTTCAGCGCCCAGCGCACCGCCGCTTCACCCGCCGGACGCGGCACTTTGGCATCAACCAGCTTGCGGCCAATATCAACCAGATGCCCGTACTGCACGCCGCTCGGGCAGGTGGTTTCGCAGTTTCGGCAGGTCAGGCAGCGATCCAGGTGCAGCTGGGTCTTGCGGGTCGGGGCAACGCCTTCAAGGACCTGCTTCATCAGGTAGATGCGACCGCGCGGGCTGTCGAGCTCGTCGCCCAGGAGCAGATAAGTCGGACAGGTGGCGAGGCAAAACCCGCAGTGCACACACTTTCGCAGAATCGCTTCGGCGGCGCGGCCATCGGCGGTGTCCTGATATTCGGGAGCGAGGGAGGTTTGCATGGGGGTACTGGCTGATCGGCTGGGCATTACCAGCCAGCGGACAGGCGGCCTGGGTTGAATATTCCGGCTGGATCAAACTCTGCCTTGAGGCGGCGGTGAATCACATTCAGTGGCGGTTTTAATGAATCAAATATACCATCAGCCCTTTTATCACCTCTCTTGTCAGCTACGAAAATAGTAGCATGACCACCTGCGCCCGCCGCCGCGCTGCGCACGCGCGCGGCCGCATCCAGCGGCGCCCAGAGCCAGCGCAATCCGCCATGCCACTCCACCAGTTGCGGCCAGGGCAAGTCCAGCACCGGAGCGGTCTGTGCCACGCTCAGCCGCCACAACACCGACTCCTCAGCAGGGCGTGCAAAAAATGGCAACCGCTGGTCACGGCAGGCCTGCCAGTCAGCGGTGGCCTGGTGCGTATCCATGCGGGTGCCGCCAGCGTCGGCAAGCATCCGGCTGCAGGCGGATGCCACGGCAGCCACCGCGCCACGCAGCCGCACAAACAGCATTTCGTGCGATTGGCCGGCGGTGTCGTCGCGCACCCAGCAACTGGCGTTGAGCGGCAACGGCTGGGCGCCCCAGCGGTGCAGCCAGTCCAGCGCCTGACGCTGCGACAGCTCAAATACCAGCGTGGCCTCGGCGGGTGCCACCGGAAGCACCTTGAGTGAAACTTCGGTGATTACCCCCAACGTGCCCATCGCCCCCACCAGCAACCGCGAGACATCGTAGCCCGCCACATTTTTCATGACCTGCCCGCCAAAGGTGAGCAACTCGGCGCGGCCATTGATCAGCCTGACACCCAGCATGAAATCGCGCACGCCGCCCACGCTAGCGCGCGCCGGACCGCTCAGGCCGGCAGAAACCATGCCGCCGACGGTGGCCCCGCTGTGGCCGCCATCAATCTGAAAATGTGGCGGCTCAAACGCCAGGTATTGGCCATGGGCCACCAGCAAGGCTTCCAGATCGGCCAGCCTGGTTCCGGCGCGTACCGTGACGACCAATTCGCTCGGCTCGTAGCTGATGACCCCGGCATAGGCGCTCATGTCGAGGATGTCTCCGTTCAGCGCCTGCCCATAAAAATCCTTGCTGCCGCCGCCGCGCAAGCGCAGCGGCATGCCCGTTGCGGCGGCGCTTTGCACCCGCGCGAGGATCGAAGTCAGTACATCACTATGCGTATCTGGAGCCATGGGTAGCATGGTAAACGGCAGGGGTGAGTACCGGACTGATTTTTTTGAACGGGGCTTGTGCGGATTTTTACAATGCCGGTTCAGTCCTGAAAGAAATTCACCGGCAGACCCGGCACGTCAACGCGCATCGCGAACACACAGCCCGAGTCGGGATAAACCTGCAGTTCGCCGGCGGAGCGCTTTTGCCGCGCTGTGGTGAGATAAAGCGTTTTCAAGTCTGCGCCACCAAAACACGGCATGGTCGGGCACTGGGCCGGCACCGCAATCTCCTCAAGCACCTCGCCCGACGCGGAAAGCTTGACCAGCCGCCCGCCCTCGTACATCGCGGCGTAATAGTTGCCCTGCACGTCCACGGCAGCGCCGTCGGGCCGGCCCGCGTAGCCGGTGCTCCCCGGTTGCCAGCCCGCCGGCTTGCCAGGCCATTGGTGAAATAGCCGCTCGCGCGTCATGGCGTTACCGGGACCATCCCAATCCCAGGCCCGAATGCTGTGACTTGAGGTATCGGCCCAATACAGCGTGCCGGCATCCGGCGACCAGGCCAGCCCATTGGCTGTTGTGGCCCCGCCCGCCTTGAGTTCTAGCTCTGGTGCCCGGCCAGCACGGCAGTCCAGCGAAAAAAGCTGCGCCCTGGCGGCATCGCGCGGCTCGTAAATCGTGCCGGCCCAGAAACGTCCGAATGGATCGGCCTTGCCGTCATTAAAGCGCGTGGTGGCAGGGTCGTAATCAGCCGACACGAGCCGCTCAAGCGCGCCGCGCCACCGGAGCGCGCGGTAAATGCCGTCGCGCAGCGCAATCACCAGGCCGCTGGCCTGCCCCTGAGTTTTCGCGGGAGCAATACAACCGGGCTCGCTGGGCATGGCCCAGCTTTCCACGCTGTCCCTGAGCACATTGGCGCGATGAATCTGCCTGGCCGGGATATCCACCCAGTAAAGTAACTGCTCGTCAGGTTGCCAGAATGGCGACTCACCCAGTTCGTTGGGCTGGGCCACGACGGTTTGCCAAGGCATGGAATCTCCTTGTGGACGCCGCAATTCCAACGTGTTCAGTCACCACTGAAGCGGTAATCGACATGGCGCGCCTCCATTGTAGGAGGCAACTTCTCAAAGCTACCGTCCGCCTGGATTAACAAATTTCGTGCCGCCACCAGGCGCAAAAAAGAAAAAGCCCAGTTGATCATGAGATCAACTGGGCTTTTCTTGCTGTAAGAGCCTGACGATGTCCTACTTTCACACGGGAACCCGCACTATCATCGGCGCTAAGGCGTTTCACTGTCCTGTTCGGGATGGGAAGGAGTGGTACCACCTTGCTATGGTCATCAGGCATAACTTTTTGACCGGCTGTTGAGCAACAACCCGTCGAATTCATAGAGTAAATCAGCTTTTATTTAGTTTCCTGCGTAAGCAATCAAGTGTTGCATTACACCTTTTTGAATGCGTCAACCTGGCATAACAACCTTGAATCAATTTTGAAATCAATCAAAGTTATAGGGTCAAGCCGCACGAGCAATTAGTACAGGTTAGCTTAACGCATTACTGCGCTTCCACACCCTGCCTATCAACGTCCTGGTCTTGAACGACTCTTTAGGGGGCTCAAGGCCCCGGCAGATCTCATCTTGAAACGAGTTTCCCGCTTAGATGCTTTCAGCGGTTATCTCTTCCACACTTAGCTACTCGGCAATGCCACTGGCGTGACAACCGATACACCAGAGGTGTGTCCACTCCGGTCCTCTCGTACTAGGAGCAGGCTTCCTCAAATCTGCAGCGCCCACGGAAGATAGGGACCAAACTGTCTCACGACGTTTTAAACCCAGCTCACGTACCTCTTTAAATGGCGAACAGCCATACCCTTGGGACCGGCTACAGCCCCAGGATGAGATGAGCCGACATCGAGGTGCCAAACACCGCCGTCGATATGAACTCTTGGGCGGTATCAGCCTGTTATCCCCAGAGTACCTTTTATCCGTTGAGCGATGGCCCTTCCATACAGAACCACCGGATCACTATGTCCTGCTTTCGCATCTGCTCGACTTGTCAGTCTCGCAGTTAAGCACGCTTATGCCATTGCACTATCGTCACGATGTCCGACCGTAACTAGCGTACCTTCGAACTCCTCCGTTAC
>JAHFQQ010000041.1 GCA_023259235.1 Polaromonas sp.
CGACGATGATGTTCCTCATCTTCGCCACGGTGTAATACATGCCCAGGTGCGGACAGGCGACGCACAGGGTCGGTGGTCGCGGAAATACCCGTGCCGGCGGCGGGGCCGGGGCTGCGACTTCGGCTGGCGCTTCACCGAGCAGGCGGGCCACGGCGGGTTTGAGCACCTCTGGAGGCAGTTCGCCGCTGCGCGGCAGGAAGTCCTTGCCGTGACAGGCGATGCCGGCTGCCTTGAGTTCGTTTTCCAGTAGTGGCTCCAGTTCCTCAACAACGAGTACCTGATCCACCGTCCTGGCGAAGGCGCGGATCTTCTCGATGGGCACCGGGTAGGAGAAGCCAAGCTTGAGCGCCGGAGCGTCGGGGAACGCTTCCTGCACATGCATCCAGGCCGGCCCTGAAGTAACAAAGCCGACGCGGCGATCGCGCCCGGCGCCAAGAAAATTCAGTGGCGAGCTTTCCGACGCAGCGCGCAGTTGCTGTTCGCGTTCGAACATCAGCGGGATACGGGCCTTGGCGTGCCCCGGCACCATTACCCAGCGCTCCGGGTTCCTGACGAAGCCGGCGGACGGATGCGGCACCCGCTCGCCGACCGAGACCATCCCCTTGACATGGCAGATGCGGGTGGTCAGGCGCAGAATCACGGGCACCTGGAACTGTTCCGACAGGGCATAGGCTGCGAGCACCATCTCATAGGCCTCTTGCGAATCGGCTGGCTCGAATAGCGGCAAGTGTGCAAAGCGGCCCCAGAATCGTGAATCCTGTTCGTTCTGCGAGGACGAGAGGCCGACGTCGTCGGCTACCGCGATCACCATGCCGGCGGTGGCGCCAGTCAGGGTTAGCGTCATCAGCGGGTCTGATGCAACGTTCAGGCCGACGTGCTTCATGGCGCAAAAGGATCGCGAGCCAGCCATCGAGGTGCCGATCGCGACCTCCAGTGCTACTTTCTCATTGACCGACCACTCGGCGTAGAGATCCGGGTAGCGGGTGAGGTTCTCCAGCATCTCGGTGGCTGGTGTGCCCGGATAGGCTGACGCCACGCTCACGCCGGATTCCCACACGGCTCGGGCGATCGCTTCGTTGCCGGAAAGAAGCATGCGCGCCGGGGCCGCAACCGCAACCGACTGGATTCCTGTCATGTTTACCACCTTGGGGAAAATTGATTGATTGAGCGACCGATCCTGGCGCTTTTTCTGGTCAACCGGAGCAGGACACGCCGGAATCCGGATGAAGAGAGCTTAGCTCGTCTTTTATGAATTTTGTGATCATTATGTGTATGAATATTGGCTTAATATGCATAATATATTCATATAAATAACTATTACTGAAAATAATGACTGACATAACTGTGGATCGACACGATCTGGCATTGCTCGCTGAGCTTCAGTGTGATGGTCATGCGACAAACAGCGCGCTGGGGGAAAAAATCCATTTGTCCACATCGCAGGTAAGTCGCCGCGTACAGCGGCTTCAGGAGGCGGGAGTCATTGACCACTATGCCGCAGTTCTTGATCCAGCCGTGGTCGGGCTGGGCGTCATGGCATTTACCCATGTAATTCTGGATCGCCAGGGAGATGCCCAAGGTGACAAGTTCGAGCAAGAGATTGCCAACCTGCCCGAAGTGCTGGAATGTTTTTCGGTTGCCGGGGAGGCGGATTACGTTTTGCGCATCGTTGCGCACGACCTTGCCGCGCTGTCAGAGTTCATGATGAGATACTTGCTGCGCATCCCGGGTGTTTCCAACGTCAAATCCACTATCGCATTGCAGAAAATAAAGCAGACCAATGTCCTGCCGCTGGACCATATCACGCGACCGCGACAAACCAAGCGGCGTATCCGCTTTTCTCCAGATTGAATTGGGAATTAGTCGGGCCAATGGCTGAAGATTACGCGCAGGAAGGCCGGAGTGGCAGAGCCGAGCAAGGTGGCATTTCGCAATCTCCGGAAGAAGTGGTCCAAATAGGGACACCGTCGCGTTGAGTCTATGGATGCAAGTCTGGCGCTACCCGTCCAGCCAGGCCGCCTAGAATGCTTGCTCGTGCTTATGATTTAATGGTTGAAACAACTACAGGCAACGCTTAGCGATTCATGGCAGAAGTTACCGTCGTTTTTGCCGATCTCACCGGGAGCACAGGGGTTTTTGAATCGCTGGGCAACGTCAAGGCGACCCAAGCCATCACGCGCCTGACCCAATGGATAGCCGAGGTTTGCGAAACTTTCGGCGGACATGTCGTGAAATACCTGGGCGACGGTGTGCTCATCGTGTTTTCCGGGAACAACAATGCCATCGAGGCTGTGACCGAATTGCAGAGGGTGCATCGAGAACGCATCAGGAAGTGGCCCGAACAGCTCAAGATGCGTCTCCAGATCGGTATGGCTCGCGGGGAAATCATCGAGCAGGATGGCGACTGCTTTGGCGATGCGGTCAATGTAGCGTCGCGCTTGAGTGACCTGTCGGGCCCGGACCAGATTCTCGCGACCGATGTCGTGATTGAGCAATGTTCACCGGATAGTCTGGTCCGCTTTCGCTGCCTGGGCGCCCTGGATATTCGGGGCCGCAGTGAAACCTGCGTGGTGTACCGGATTGAGTGGCAGCCTGAAGTAGCGTCGGAGTCTTTCACGGTGGCGGCCAACCTGACGCAGTCTTCTTCTGCTCGGGCCACCCAGTCTCCCGCAATCATTGAACTGTCCGGGCTTGATGCCAAGGCCACGTTTACCAGTTCCGAGATGCCGATTTTTCTGGGTCGCGACCATGAGGCGCAATTCATCGTGCAGGATCCGCGGGTTTCGCGCAGGCATGCCAGGATTGATTGGCGCCACGACAAATTTTGCATTGTGGATGTCAGCAGTTACGGTACCTGGGTTCGTTTTTCAGACAGCACCACGGCTGTGGCCTTGCGGCGGCAGGAGTGCATATTGCCCATTGAAGGCACCATTGCGCTCGGCGCGCCCTTTGAAGACTTTACCGTGCCTACCATCAGATTTAAATTTGTCGACCATCTCGGGCATTGAATCCAGCACCCGGCCTTGCGCCATCAGACGACCGGCAGGGTGCGCTCAGCTGCTTCCAGCGTGTTGACCAGCAGCATGGTGATGGTCATGGGCCCGACGCCGCCAGGCACCGGCGTGATGTAGCCCGCGACTTGCCGGACGCCCTCAAAATCCACATCGCCACAGAGCTTGCCTTGATCGTTGCGGTTCATTCCCACGTCAATTACCACGGCGCCGGGTTTGACCATGTCGGCGCTGAGCACATTGCGTTTGCCCACGGCGGCCACGACCACATCGGCCTGGCGCGTATGCTGGCCGATGTCACGTGTGGCGCTGTGGCAGATTGTGACCGTGGCGTTGGCCTGCAGCAGCAGCAAGGCCATGGGTTTACCCACTGTGTTGCTGCGCCCGATCACCACCGCGTGCTTGCCGCGCAAATCGAGCCCGGTGCTCTCGATGAGCTTCATGCAGCCATAAGGTGTGCAGGGTCGAAAGCCACTCTGCCCGGTCATCAGTTCGCCGGCGCTCAGCGTGGCGTAGCCATCCACGTCCTTGCTGGTGGCGATTGCTTCGATGACCTTGTGCGGGTTGATGTGCCGGGGCAGGGGCATTTGCACCAGGATGCCGTGCACGCTGGGATCGGCGTTGAGTGCGCCAATGCGCGTGAGCAGGTCGGCTTCGCCCAGGCTGGCGTCGTACTTTTCGAACACCGAACGGATGCCGGTGTCGGCGCAGGCCTTGACCTTGTTGCGCACGTACACCGCGCTGGCCGGATCCTCGCCAACCAGAATCACCGCCAGCCCCGGTGTCAGACCGCGTGCCTGCAGCGCTTGCACTCGGGTGGCGATGTTGGCGCGAAGTTGCGCAGAGAGCGCCACGCCGTCAATCAACTGCGCCTGGGGGGAGTTCGTCATGTGCATCATTCCTTAATTGAAAACGCCCGCTAGTCCTTGACCAGCGGGCGCGAGCAGCTATGAAAAAATAGTGTCAAGATTTGCCGGCGTTTTGCCCCAGAGCGATCTTGAGCAGGTCGGCCACGGTGTTGGCGTTAAGCTTTTCCATGATGTTGGCGCGGTGCGCTTCCACGGTCTTGATGCTGATGCCCAGGTCGTCGGCGATCTGCTTGTTCAGACGCCCGGCGACGATGCGCTCAAGCACCTGAGCTTCGCGTGAAGTGAGCTTGGCCAGCAACGCATCACGGCTGGCGGACTGCTGGTGGTCACTGAAGGCCTCCCTGGCCTGCTCCAGCATGCGCTCGACCAGGTTGACCAGGGCGTCTTCCTGAAAGGGCTTCTGAATAAAATCCACGGCACCTTTTTTCATGGTGTTCACGGCCATGGGTACATCCCCGTGGCCGGTAATGAAAACAATGGGCAGCGGCGAGTTGCGTTCGACCAGGCGGTCCTGCAGTTCCAGGCCGGTCATGCCGCCCATGCGAATGTCGGCGATCAGGCAGGCCACCTCGTGCGCATCGTACCGGCTCAGAAAACTTTCAGCCGAGTCGTAGCAACGTACCCGGTAATCCTTGCCTTCGAGCAGCCACTGCAGGGAATCACGAACGCCTTCGTCGTCGTCAACGACGTAAACCGTTCCTTTTTTCGGAATCAAACTCATGCCAAGCCTTTTCAGTGAATTACCTGTCCAACTTTTTCAAACGGACTTTTTGAATCATGGCGGGTAAATTCCTCGCCGCTTGCGGCGTTCCCTGCGTAATCTTGAATCTTCCAATACCCCACCTCATGGGGCGGGGTTCCTTATTTGCGTCATTGAATGCCGACGTGATTGGCTACTATGCTTTCGCTAGCAGACGCCGCCGGTGACAGCATGGGCACCACCGGAAGCCAGAAATCAAATCGGCATCCCACCACTTCGTCTCCATTGTAAAGGTTGACCGCCTCCATCCTTCCCTGGTGGGACTCGATAATGCTGCGGCACAGTTTCAGACCTATGCCCATACCCTCGACCTTGGTCGAATAGAACGCATCGTACAACCGCGCCATGACCTCCGGTGACAGGCCATTGCCGGAATCGAGCACCGAGAACTCGACCATGCTCTGGCCTTTGATCTGCCTGGGCAGCACGCGCAATTCAACGTTGCGGCGGGCTGCGGGCAGGTGCGCCTGGGCAATCGACTCGGCCCCATTTTTCATCAGGTTGATCAGGACCTGCTCAATCAGGATCGGGTCCACCATGAGGTCCGGCAGGCGCGCCGCGATATAGTGGCTCAGCCGCACATGGTGGCGCCTGAGTTCGATCTCGGCCAGCTCCATCGCATTGTTGACCAGCGTGGCGACCTCGGCCGGTGAGCGATTGGGTTCGCTGCGTTTCACAAATGCGCGAATGCGCTGGATGATCTGTCCGGCGCGGTGCGCCTGCCGGGCGGTTTTTTCCAAAGCCAACAGCAGGTCCTCATTGCTGATCTGCCCACCCTGGACGCGCGACAGCATGCCATTGCAGTAGTTGTTGATGGCTGTCAGGGGCTGGTTGAGTTCGTGGGCCACGCTTGACGCCATTTCACCCATGGTGATCAAGCGGCTGGCAGTTTGGGCGCGTTCATTCTGCTGGGCCGCCTGCTCTTCCGCATGACGCCGCGGCGTGATGTCGGTGGCAATCACCATTTGCGCCAGCCGGCCATCGACCCACGTCAGGTAGCGTGAACGCACCTCCAGCCACTTTGCCAGCTCGGGCACGAAAATTTCAGCATTTTCGGCCTGGGCCGCGATGAGCGTGTCGGTCGGGAATCCGGCCATGCCATCGACCGCATCGAGTGCGTCGTCGGTAGCTGTTGTGGCGGGCACGCCGGCTTGGGCAATCAGGTTCATGTGCCCGGAGACTTCGCTGCCGAACCAGGAACGGTACAACTTGTTGGTAAACAGCAATTCCTGGCTGCCCAGCGGTGCCACGGACACCGCGGCATCCAGCCCTTCCAGCACCGTGGTGAAGCGTTCATAAGAGGCTGACAGCTCTTCGCGAATGCGCTTGGGTTCGGTGATATCGGTCATCGATGTCATCCATCCGGTCTGTTGCCCACGCGGATCAATCAGCGGAGACACGTACATGCGGGCGTCAAAAATCTGGCCGTTTTTGCGCTTGACCCGCACTTCGTAACCACCGGCCGGAGTCCTGCCGTGCAATTCGTCTTCCAGCCGCGCCATCAGGATATCGACCTCGGCTTCGGGCCAGTGTGGAAATGGCGGGGTGCACCCAACCAGTTCTCCTTCAGTCAGGCCAACCATATGGCAGAACGCCGGGTTGACATAAGTAATGCGGCCCTGCCTGTCCATGGCGCGCATTCCGGTGAGCATGGAGTTTTCCATCGCCCGGCGAAAATTGGTTTCAGAAACCAGTGCCTGCTGGGCCTCCACGCGCCGACGCGTATGGCGCCAGGTGCCCAGCAGCATCCAGACCGTCAGGGCACTCAAGGCACTGACCAGCCAAAAAAAGCCGCTGCCGACGACGCCGAGGGAAGCCCGATAACTTTCGGCGCGTATCAACAAGCCATTGCCTACTGGCGACACCGGTATTTCGTACCCGGCAGCGTCGTCAGACCACGGCAGCAGGCGGTTTGCCGCGTTGCGCGGTGGCGGCAGGGTGCCTGCCAGCACCACGTTTTTATCGTCCGTCAGTGCCACCGCGTATTTGGCCGCAACTTCCGTTGGCACGCCAAATCGCAGCAGGCCGTCAATGGAGTATTCGCCCAGCACGACACCAGCGAATTTGCCCTGGTCGTCGAGCGGCACTTGTAACTGCAGGACCGGTGAGTTGTAGCCGCCGCTCTCTTTTGCCACCAGCGGGCGGGAGTACACCGGTTGCCGCAGATCACGCGCCAGTCCGTAGGTGCCGTCGGTTTCACCGTTCTTGAGCTGCTCACCGACGCCTCGCATCTGGCTGGCATTCGCGCTTGGCGAGACGTAGGTGGCATGGATCCGTCGTTTGACGTCTACCCAGCTCACAGCCATCAGCTCGGGATACTGATTGACCAGCGCCTCGGCCTGGAGGGTGAATTCTTCAGCGTCAACGTCCTTGTTGGATACGTCCCGGCCAATGCGCATAAGCTGCTCCTGACGCTCCAGCAGCCGCAGCCGCAGCCGTTGCTGGGCGTATTCCACATCGCGCCTGACAGCCTGCCGCTCGCGGTCCATTTCCTCAATACGCAAGTAACCAAATGCCGCGATCACGGCGGCCAGAAAGAGCACTACAGCCAGTAGCGGCCCCAGAGTGACGAAACGGTCTTGCCGCGCCGGCGACTGTTTGCGCCACCAGCGGTGCCATAGCGCCAGCGGCACAGGTTTGACTGCGGCCGAAGCAGGAGGGCGAGTGTGCTTTGACATAGGACAGGCTAGCAGTTTAAGGGAGATACCCTCCCCGATGCGGGGTTGCCTAAATCCTTTAAGGTGAACGTCGCGTAGCTTCTGCAGAGCTGTCGTTCAGGGCTTTTCGGATTGTCTTCAATATTAATATCTCACAATATAAAATCGATAAGCATGATTTGAAATTTTCTGAATATTATGCAAAACTAGGGACTTCAATCCAATTTGCGTTTAAAACGGCCTCTGGAGATAAATGTTTTGCCTTGCTCCGTGCTTGTGCGGCGCGCAGACAATCTCATAAACCGGCAGTTACCCAGGAGACAATCATGGCAGCCAATCCAAATCAGGCCAGCGATATGCTGGACAAAGATGCGCAGGAAACCCGGGAGTGGATGGATGCACTATCGGCGGTGATTCAAACTGAAGGACCCGAGCGCGCCCACTTTTTGCTCGAGCAACTGCTGGAGCATGCCCGACAGAACAGCATCGACATGCCGTTTTCGGCCAACACCGGCTACGTCAATACGATAGAGCCTGACCAGGAAGAGCGCTCGCCCGGCAATCTTGAATTTGAAAGGCGACTGCGCGCCTACATGCGCTGGAACGCCATGGCGATGGTGGTTAAAGCAAACCGGCTGCACCCAGCCGATGGCGGCGATCTGGGGGGCCATATTGGCTCATTCGCCTCGCTAGCCAGCCTGTTCGGCGCCGGGTTCAATCACTTCTGGCATGCCGAAAGCGAAGATCACGGCGGCGACTGCCTCTACATTCAGGGCCACTCTTCCCCCGGCATTTACGCCCGCGCCTATCTCGAAGGGCGCCTGACCGAAGAGCAGTTGCTGAACTTCCGCCAGGAGGTCGGCGGCAAGGGTCTTTCAAGTTACCCGCACCCCAAGCTGATGTCCCGGTTCTGGCAGTTTTCCACAGTGTCGATGGGCCTCGGACCGTTGATGGCAATTTACCAGGCGCGCTTCCTCAAATACCTGCACGCTCGCGGCATTGCCAATACCACAAATCGCAAAGTCTGGGTGTTTTGCGGCGATGGCGAGATGGACGAGGTCGAATCGCTGGGCGCCATTGGCCTGGCAACCCGTGAAAATCTGGATAACTTGGTGTTTGTGATCAATTGCAACCTGCAGCGGCTCGACGGGCCGGTGCGCGGCAACGGCAAGATCATCCAGGAGCTTGAGGGCGAGTTCCGCGGGTCGGGCTGGAACGTGATCAAGCTGCTATGGGGCAGCAGTTGGGATCCGCTGCTCGCGCGCGACAAGGACGGCGCGCTGCGCAAGCTCATGATGGACACGCTCGACGGCGATTATCAGGCCTTCAAGGCCAATGACGGCGCCTTCGTGCGCAAGCATTTCTTTGGCCGCGATCCGCGCACCCTGGAGATGGTCGCCAAGATGAGCGACGAAGACATCTGGGCGTTGCGCCGTGGCGGCCATGACTCGCAGAAAGTCTATGCGGCATTTCACGCGGCCGTTCAGCACACGGGACAGCCCACGGTGCTGTTGATCAAGACCGTCAAGGGTTTCGGCATGGGCAAAGCAGGTGAGGGCAAGAACACCGCGCACCAGGCCAAGAAGCTTAGCGACGATGACATCCGCCGCTTCCGTGACCGCTTCAATATCCCGATTCCAGACAGTCAACTGGCCGATATTCCCTTTTACAAGCCGGCCGAAGACACTCCCGAGATGCGTTATCTGCACGAGCGGCGCAAGGCCCTCGGCGGCTATATGCCAACGCGCCGCGCCAAGGCAGACGAGAGCTTTACGGTGCCGTCTCTGGAAACCTTCAAGGCGGTGCTGGAGCCCACCGCTGAAGGCCGGGAAATCTCGACCACCCAGGCGTATGTGCGTTTTCTCACGCAGTTGCTGCGCGATCAGGCGCTTGGCCCGCGCGTGGTTCCGATTGTGGTGGACGAGTCCCGCACCTTTGGCATGGAAGGGCTGTTTCGCCAGATCGGTATTTACAACCCGGCAGGCCAGCTGTACACCCCGGTCGACAAGGAACAGGTAATGTACTACAAGGAAGATGCCAAAGGGCAAATCCTGCAGGAAGGAATCAACGAGGCCGGCGGCATGGCCAGCTGGATAGCTGCGGCCACCAGCTACAGCACCAGCAACCGCATCATGGTGCCGTTTTACGTCTATTACTCGATGTTTGGTTTCCAGCGTTTTGGCGACCTGGCATGGGCTGCCGGTGACATGCTGGCACGCGGGTTTTTGCTGGGTGGCACCGCGGGCCGCACCACGCTCAACGGTGAAGGTCTTCAGCATGAAGACGGCCATAGCCACATTCTGGCGAGCACGATTCCCAATTGCATCAGCTACGACCCGACCTTTGCGCACGAGGTGGGCGTGATCCTGCACCATGGCCTCAGGCGCATGGTGGAAAGACAGGATGATGTTTATTTCTACGTCACGCTGCTCAATGAGAACTACGCCATGCCGGGGCTCACACCCGGCACCGAAGAGCAGATCATCCGAGGCATGTACCTTTGCAAGGAGGGTCCGAAACTGACGCCTCGCGTGCAGTTGCTCGGCTCCGGGAGCATCCTGCGCGAGGCCATTGAGGCGTCGGCCCTGCTGGAGCAGGACTGGGGCGTTGCCGCCAACGTCTGGAGCTGCCCGAGCTTTACCGAACTGGCCCGCGACGGTCAGGGCGCCGAGCGCTGGAATCTGTTGCACCCGACCGAAAAGCCGCGCGTGGCCTTCGTCGCCGAGCAGCTCGAAAAACACACCGGCCCGGTGGTGGCGTCAACCGACTACATAAAGGCCTATGCCGAACAGATTCGCTCCTTTATTCCCCGCGGACGCGCTTACAAGGTGCTGGGTACCGACGGCTTTGGCAGAAGCGACTTCCGCAGCAAGCTGCGCGAGCACTTTGAAATCAACCGCCACTTCATTGTCGTTGCCGCCCTGAAAGGCCTCAGCGAAGAGGGAACGGTGGCCAGCACCAAGGTTGCCGAGGCCATTGCGAAATACGGCATCAATGCCGACAAGGTCAATCCCCTTTACGCTTGACGCGCGAGCCTTAACCCGAAGCCTGAGCGTAAAGCCGTTGGCAAATGGAGACAACAACATGGCATTGGTAGATATTCTGGTTCCCGACATCGGCGACTTCGACGAAGTGGCGGTGATTGAATTGCTGGTCAAACCCGGTGACACCGTCAAGGCCGAGCAGTCACTCATCACGGTGGAGTCCGACAAGGCCTCCATGGAAATTCCGTCCAGCCACGCGGGTGTGGTCAAGGCCCTCAAGGTTGCACTGGGCGACAAGGTCAAACAAGGGTCTGTGGTGTTGACGCTGGAGGCGGCGGCCACTGACGCGAGGCCTGTTCCAGCACTGAAAACAGCGGCGCCCGCGGCAGCGGCAGCCGTCGCTCCGGCAGCTCCGCAAGCGCCTGTCGTGGCGGCAACCATGCCGTCTGGCAACGCCAGCGGCCTGATCGAAGTGCGTGTGCCCGACATTGGTGACTTCAAGGACGTGGCCGTGATCGAATTGATGGTCAAGGCCGGCGACAGCGTCAAGGCCGAGCAATCGCTGGTCACAGTGGAATCCGACAAGGCTTCCATGGAGATTCCCTCATCGGCGGCAGGCGTGATCAAGGATCTCAAAGTCAAATTGGGCGACACCGTCAATCAGGGTGATTTGCTTGCCATCCTCGAAGGCTCAGCCGTGCCCATGACTGCAGCTGCGCCGGCTGCCATGGCTTCACCGGCGGTTTCGCCAGCACCGGCTTCGTCAGCCACCGTTGCAGGGCCCGCAGCAGCGGCAGCCGTCCTGGCCCATACACCTGCGGCTGCGCCGCAAGGCGGTTTACCGCACGCCTCGCCGTCGGTGCGCAAATTTGCCCGTGAACTGGGCGTGCCGCTGGCAGAAGTCAAAGGCACGGGCCTCAAAGGCCGCATCACACCCGATGACGTGCAAGCCTTCACCCGCGCCATTATGGAAGGCAGCACGCGCACCCAGGCGCAAATGGCCAAAGCGCCTGCGCCTTCCGGTGGCGGTGCCGGGCTCGACTTGCTGCCCTGGCCCAAAGTCGATTTCACCAGGTTTGGCCCGGTCGAACGGCAGGACCTGTCACGCATCAAGAAGATCAGCGGCGCCAACCTGCACCGCAACTGGGTAATGATTCCGCACGTTTGCAACCACGACGATGCCGACATCACCGACCTGGAAGCCTTCCGCGTGCAGATGAACCGGGAAAACGAAAAGACGGGTGTCAGGATCACCATGCTGGCGTTCCTGATCAAGGCCTCGGTGGCTGCACTGAAGAAGTTTCCCCAGTTCAACGCGTCGATCGACGGCGAGCAGTTGGTGCTCAAGCAGTACTATCACGTGGCCTTTGCCGCCGATACACCCAACGGCCTGGTTGTGCCGGTCATCAAGGATGCCGATAAAAAGGGCATCGTGCAGATCTCGCAGGAAATGGGCGAACTCGCCAGGAAAGCGCGCGACGGCAAGCTCAGCCCGGCTGACATGTCAGGCGCGTGCTTCACCATTTCTTCGCTCGGCGGCATTGGCGGGCGCTATTTCACGCCCATCATCAATGCGCCGGAAGTTGCCATTCTGGGTGTCTGCAGGAGCCGGATGGAGCCGGTGTGGGATGGCAAGGCCTTTCAGCCACGGCTGATGCAGCCACTCAGCCTGAGCTGGGATCACCGTGTCATTGACGGCGCCGCGGCCGCCCGTTTCAACGCCTACCTGGGCCAGATCCTGGCGGATTTCCGCCGTGTTCTCTTATGACCACGCTGGTGGTCGTGAAGAAGGCCGGGCAGGTGGCCATCGCTGCCGACACGCTGGTGACTTTTGGCGATACCCGCCTGAGTCACCGCTTTGAGGCGAACAGCAAGATATTCAAGGTCGATACCCCCGTCGGCATGAGTTACGTCGGCATGGCTGGCACGGTGGCGCACTTTCCCGTGCTGCGCAAGGCCATGATGGCGCTGCCCAAGGAGCAGCTCAAGCTCGGTTCCAGAGACGAGGTGTTTGACACCTTTGTCAAGCTCCATCCCGTGCTCAAGGAAACATTTTTCCTGCAGACCAAGGAAGATGACAACGATCCCTATGAGTCCAGCCAGTTCACCGTGGTGATTGCCAACGGCAGCGGCATTTTTGGCTTGTACAGTTACCGCGAAGTGTTTGAGTTCAGGGAATTTTGGGGCATTGGCTCGGGTCGCAGCTTTGCGCTGGGCGCCATGCACGCCTGCTGGGAAAATGCCAAGACTGCTCGCGAAGTAGCACTGGCAGGAATGAATGCAGGTTGTGAGTTCGACAAGAATTCCGGGGGACCGGTGGAAGTATTTACCCTCAAATTGAAAGCCGCCAAATGAGCGTATCCGAAACTCTGATCGAGATCAAGGTTCCCGACATTGGCGACTTTGACGAAGTCTCCGTCATCGAAGTGCTGGTCAAGGCCGGCGACAGCATCAAGGCCGAGCAGAGCCTGATTACCGTTGAAAGCGATAAGGCGTCGATGGAAATCCCCGCATCGCAAGGCGGCGTGGTCAGGGAACTCAAGGTCAGGCTGGGCGACAAAGTCAGGCAGGGCTCTGTGGTCTTGCTGCTGCAAGCGGCGGGTACTGCCATCTCACCTGAAAAATCTAAACAAAATGAGACTCCAGCCCAGGCAGAGCAAGCGCAGTCAGCTATTAAAAACATAGTAGACAACGCTGCGGTATCGGCTCCAGCCGCGGCCGGCTTTAGCGGCGTGGCCGATCTGGACTGCGATCTGCTGGTGCTCGGCGGTGGCCCCGGTGGCTATTCGGCCGCTTTCCGCGCGGCCGACCTGGGCCTCAAAGTGGTGCTGGTCGAGCGCTACGCCACGCTCGGCGGCGTCTGCCTCAACGTGGGCTGCATTCCGTCGAAGGCGCTGCTGCATGTGGCCGCAGTGATGGACGAAGTAGGGCACCTGGCCGCCGCAGGCATCGACTTCGGCGTGCCCAAGGTCAGCGTTGACGGCTTGCGCGGCCACAAGGAGAAAGTGGTCGGCAAGCTCACCGGCGGTCTGGCCGCCATGGCCAAGATGCGCAAGGTCACCATCGTGCGTGGCTACGGCGCCTTCGTCGGTGCCAACCATGTGGAAGTAGAAGAAACCAGCGGCACCGCGCAAGACAAGACCGGCGCCAAGAAGGTTGTCGCCTTCAAGAACGCCATCATCGCCGCAGGTAGCCAGGCCGTGCGCCTGCCCTTCATGCCTGAAGATCCGCGCGTGGTGGACAGCACCGGCGCCCTGGCACTGCAAGGCGTTCCCAAACGCATGCTGATCCTGGGCGGCGGCATCATCGGCCTGGAGATGGGCACGGTCTACAGCACGCTCGGCGCCCGGCTTGACGTGGTCGAAATGCTCGACGGCCTGATGCAGGGTGCCGACCGCGACCTGGTCAAGATCTGGCAAAAGATGAACACCAAGCGCTTTGACCACATCATGCTCAAGACCAAGACGGTAGGCGCTGAGGCCACGCCCGAAGGCATCAAGGTGACGTTTGCCGCGGCAGAGGAGGGCGGCACGGCCCTCGAGCCGCAAACCTACGACCTGGTGCTGCAAGCCGTAGGCCGCACGCCCAACGGCAAGAAGATCGCCGCCGACAAGGCTGGCGTGGCCGTGACGGACCGTGGCTTCATCAACGTCGACATCCAGATGCGCACCAACATGCCGCACATCTTCGCCATCGGCGACATCGTCGGCCAGCCCATGCTGGCGCACAAGGCGGTGCATGAGGCGCATGTGGCTGCCGAAGTGATAGCCGGTGAACTGCAAGGCAACAAGGAACTGGCGGCAACCGCCTTCGATGCCCGCGTCATTCCCAGCGTCGCCTATACCGACCCCGAAGTGGCCTGGGTCGGCCTTACCGAAGACCAGGCCAAGGCGCAAGGCATCAAGGTCAAGAAGGGCCTGTTCCCCTGGGCCGCATCGGGCCGCGCGATTGCCAATGGCCGTGACGAAGGCGTCACCAAGCTGCTGTTTGATGACAGCGAGGAGGCGCACGACCACGGGAAGATTCTGGGCGGCGGCATCGTCGGCACGCATGCCGGCGACATGATTGGCGAGATTGCCCTGGCGATTGAGATGGGGGCTGACGCGGTGGATATCGGCAAGACGATTCACCCGCACCCCACGCTGGGGGAGAGCATTGGCATGGCGGCGGAAGTGGCGCATGGCTCATGCACGGATTTGCCGCCGGCGCGCAAGTAGATCAAGCATCCAAGCTACCCTACAAAGCCCGATCCCTTACCGGTTCGGGTTTTTTGCCTTGTGGATGCGGATATGCGTAGGCGTGGTGAACCTAGCAGTCACAATCGTGGATACCAGTTCCGCAAGGAAGACGCGCTACTCACGCCGGGTGGAGATGGCCGAGATTGAGAAGAACGATTTCAACCTGAACATCTCGCGCTACATCAGCACGGCGGTAGGCGAGGCGGAGATTGACCTGGCAGCGACGCATGGAGAGTTGGTCGAGATCGAGAAAACCATCGCGGTTGCCAAGCAAAAGCACAACAACTTCCTGAAAGAGCTGGGTTTAAACCCGTTGCCATAGGCTGGTCTGGCTAACAGGTGTGGCCGCATGGCCAAAGCGCTCCCCCTTTTGTCAGACAAAGTTGGTTCATCAGCGCTCCCCCGCGTTTGCCAACGAGGGGTTATGCATGAAGTTCATCTGACGACTTCTTCCGTAGCCGCCTCGATCAGATTTGTGGCTGCGCGTGCAATTGCTGGCTGAGATAATAGGGCCAATGCCCGGTGCTGCCTTGAGGCGTGCACCGGACCTGATTCTCTTTGAAAAGTGTTGAAAATTATGCCCGTTGCCAAGCACGCCACCATGTTGTTGATCTGCGCCGCCACTCTGGTTGCCTGTGGCAAACCCGAACCAGGTGCGCCTGCCACCGCCGCTCTGACGGCAGCCCAAATCCAGGCGGCACTTGCCAATGCGCCGCCGGTGGTTCCGGTAGCGGTTGCCGCGGTTCCGCCAGAGCATCAGAACGGCAAACGCGTGTTTGACAAGACCTGCGGCCTGTGCCATGGCGCCGGCGTCGGCGGTGCCCCCAGGCCGGGCGACAAGGCCAACTGGGCGCCGCGCATCGCGCAAGGCATGGACACGCTGTACCGCCATGCGACGGATGGCTTCTCTGGCGCCACCGGCTACATGCCCGCGCGGGGTGGCGCCGCCGTCCCGGATGCCGATGTCAAGGCCGGTGTCGACTACATGGTCTCGCTGTCGCGCTGATGGCGTTGCCGGCGGCAGGACGCCGTGACGGTTGGCAATTGGGAGTATTGCTTCGTTCTTTCGCGCCTTCAACTTCGCCGTCGACCCCTGCGCACAGGCAAACCCGCTGGCGCAAGCCAACCGGCCATGTCGACCGCTTCACCGATAAAGTACAGGCCCGGCTGTCTGGATTCCATAGTCTGACTCGACAAGCATTTCGTGTCCACACCACCGACCGTCACTTCGGCCTTCTTGTAGCGTTCGGTTCGGGTACGCCTGATCGCGTTCATCACACACAGTGCCGACATCAGGCTGCTGCGCAACCCCAGGGGGTTGGCGTCGGAATGGGCGTCCTCCCATCGGTCTTGAGCGTATGCTGCGCATCCATTTCATCCAGCACTGGTTCAACCTTGCCGATCTGGCCTGCGAGGAGGCGCTATACGACAGC
>JAHFQQ010000042.1 GCA_023259235.1 Polaromonas sp.
GTTTCATGATGAGTCCTACTGGCTATAAAACTTCCCCGAGTGATTCCGGTCTGCCCGGTCGCTGCAAGCGCAGCCTGCCAGGCAATGCCGCAGGGCTTGCAGCGCGCCGGCCGCGCCCTGGCTGGGACCATTGGAGTGGTCTCGCCAAAAGGGCAATGCTGGCGGCGTCAATCCGCAACGAATCAGGGAAACCCGCAATTATCGCAGATTTCCGGGTTGCGGCAACTGGGCAACTTGCCTTGACTGGAAATCGCTGGAGGAGGTCCGGGAATAGGTTAAAACCCTGTGTTTTTTTTTGTGGATAACTCACCATCCAAACTACAATCGGGCGTGCTGAAAATCAACAATATCCACAATCTGCTGCGCCCCCTGGCGCTTCGTCCAGCCGATCTCCCTCTGCCATGAATCAGGATTCAATCCCGGGTCCGGGACAAGATTTATGGCAATCCTGTGTTGAGCACCTGGCTCAGGAACTGCCCGAGCAGCAGTTCAACACCTGGATTCGCCCGCTCATCGTTCATGTGGCCACTGACCTGTCCAAGGTCACCGTACAGGTCGGGAATCGCTTCAAGCTGGACTGGATCCGGGCCCAGTACGGTGGCCGTATTTCCGCTCTTCTGGAAAAGATATCGGGTCAGAGTATACCGATAGAGTTAGCGCTCACTGCTCGTGAAAATAACGCACGATCAACTTCTTTGGTTAGAACATTTGAAGGTGCAGGAGTGGCGGAACCGGTCGGTTTGGGTCTGCCTGAAGAAAATTCAGGCGCCGGATTCAAAAACCGGCTCAATACCGCTTTGACCTTTGACACCCTGATTGAAGGCACCGCCAACCGCATGGGGCGCGCCGCGGCGCTCCATGTAGCCAGCAGTCTGGGGCAGTTGTACAACCCGCTTTTCATCTACGGCGGCGTTGGTCTGGGCAAGACCCACCTGATGCACGCGATCGGCAACAAATTGCTGGCCCACAACCCCGCAACCAAAGTTCTCTACATCCATGCTGAACAATTTGTTTCGGATGTGGTTAAGGCCTACCAGCGCAAGACTTTTGACGAATTCAAGGAACGCTACCACTCCCTTGATTTACTGCTGATTGACGACGTGCAGTTTCTGGCCAACAAGGACCGGACGCAGGAAGAATTCTTCAACGCCTTTGAAGCCTTGCTGACCAAGAAGTCGCATATTGTGATGACCAGCGACACCTATCCCAAGGGGTTGACAGACATTCATGAGCGCCTGGTGTCGCGTTTTGACTCCGGCCTGACGGTGGCCATCGAGGCACCTGAACTGGAAATGCGCGTCGCCATCCTGATCCGGAAAGCCGAGGCTGAAGGCGCCGTCATGCCGGAAGAGGTGGCTTTTTTTGTTGCCAAGAACGTTCGCTCCAATGTGCGCGAGCTCGAAGGCGCATTGCGTAAAATCCTGGCTTATTCACGCTTCAATCTCAAGGAAATTTCGATCCAGCTTGCCAGGGAAGCCCTGCGTGACTTGTTATCCATTCAAAACCGGCAGATTTCCGTCGAAAACATCCAGAAAACGGTGGCCGACTATTACAAGATCAAGGTCGCCGACATGTATTCCAAGAAAAGGCCTGCCAGTATTGCCCGGCCACGCCAGATTGCCATGTACCTGGCCAAGGAACTCACACAAAAAAGCCTTCCCGAGATCGGTGAGCTGTTTGGCGGCCGCGACCACACCACGGTGCTCCATGCCGTACGCAAGATGTCCGCTGAACGCCAGCAGATGACCGAACTCAATCAGCAACTGCATGTGCTGGAACAGACCCTCAAGGGCTAAAGGAAACCGTTTATAGAAGGTTGGGGATAACTTTTGAATAAATCATGACTTATCCACAGAAGAAGATGACAATCAAAAGTTGTTCATATTTGGCACGACCCTTCGAGACTGCCTGAACACAAGCTTAAACAAACGCCAAGTGGCTGATTAAAAAAGGGAAAATAGTGCTATCCACAGATCGGGCCAACCCTTATCACTACTACTATTTTGAATTAGAGAATCAAAGATAAATACAGAGGAAGACATGATCGTTCTGAAAGCCACTCAAGAAAAAATCTTATCGGTTCTGCAATCGGTCGCGGGCATCGTGGAGCGCAGGCATACCTTGCCAATTCTGGCCAACGTGCTGATTCGAAAAACCGGAACGCAATTACAGTTCACCACGAGCGATCTTGAAATCCAGATCCGTACCACCGCCGATCTTGGCGGTGACGCAGGTGACTTTACGACCACGGTGGGTGCGCGCAAGCTCATCGACATCCTGCGCTCCATGCCCAGCGACCAGACGGTGTCGCTGGAGTCAGCTCAGAACAAGCTGATCCTCAAAGGTGGAAAAAGCCGCTTCACACTGCAAACAATGCCGGCTGAAGATTTTCCGCTAGTGCAGGAATCAGCCAATTTTGGCCCGAGCTTTTCGGTGCCGCAAAAAACACTCAAGCTGTTGCTTGGCCAGGTTTCATTTGCCATGGCGGTGCATGACATCCGTTATTACCTCAACGGCATCCTGTTTGTGGCGGAGGGCAAGCAGTTGAGCCTGGTGTCCACCGACGGCCACCGGCTGGCGTTTTCATCAGCCACGCTTGATGTTGAGGTGCCCAAACAGGAGGTGATCCTGCCGCGCAAGACGGTGCTCGAAATGCAGCGCCTGCTCAGCGACAAGGAAGGCGCCATCGAGATGCAGTTTGCCGGCAACCAGGCCCGGTTCACGTTTGAGGGCATGCAGTTTGTGACCAAACTGGTCGAAGGAAAATTTCCCGACTACAACCGCGTGATTCCCAAGAACCACAAAAACATCATCACACTGGGCCGCGTGCCGCTGCTGGCCAGCCTGCAGCGCACAGCCATTCTCACCAGTGAAAAATTCAAGGGTGTCCGGCTGAATATTGAACCCGGTACGTTGCGCGTCGCATCCAATAATGCCGAACAGGAAGAGGCCGTCGACGAACTCGATATCGACTACAGTGGCGAGCCCATAGAAATCGGCTTCAATGTGACTTACCTGATTGACGCGCTCACCAACATGGAGCAGGACATGGTGAAGGTTGAACTGGCCGATTCCAACAGTTCCGCGCTGCTGACCATTCCCGATGACGCGGCCTTTAAATACGTAGTGATGCCAATGCGCATTTGACCCCGGCTTGCCGCGCGCTGATGGTGCGAAGCAAGCCAGAAAAGAACCAGCAGACCCGCGAAGATTCGCGGGTTTGGTCATTCAAGAGATTGAAGAAATTACAAGAAGCGGCCCATGACTAAAGAGAATAAACCAAACGACATTGATCAGGTCCACGTCAGTGAAGGCGCTGCGGGCGAGGAAAGCTCCAATTTCCAGCCCAGGATTGATTCGCACCAGGCCGGCGCATCCGAGGCCTATGGTGAAAGCTCGATCCAGATTCTCGAAGGCCTGGAGGCCGTGCGCAAGCGCCCCGGCATGTACATTGGCGACACGTCGGACGGCAGCGGCTTGCACCACATGGTGTTTGAGGTGGTTGACAATTCGATTGACGAGTCATTGGCCGGCCATTGCGACGACATCATGGTCACCATTCACACCGACAACTCTGTGTCAGTGGTTGACAACGGCCGCGGCATTCCAACCGGCGTGAAAATGGATGACAAGCACGAGCCCAAACGCTCTGCCGCCGAAATTGCCCTGACCGAGCTGCATGCGGGCGGCAAGTTCAACCAGAACAGCTACAAGGTGTCGGGCGGCCTGCACGGCGTTGGCGTGAGCTGCGTCAATGCGCTGTCAAGAATGCTGCGCCTGACCATCCGTCGCGACGGCAAGGTGCACGTCATGGAATTTTCCAGGGGTTTTGTGCAGAACCGCATTATTGAGACGGTGGACGGCGTTGAAGTTTCCCCCATGAAAGTAATCGGCCCGACCGACAAGCGCGGCACCGAAGTTCATTTTTTGCCGGATACCGAAATTTTCAGGGAAAACAGCGATTTTCACTATGAAATTCTAAGCAAGCGCCTGCGCGAGCTGAGCTTTTTGAACAACGGTGTGAAGATTCGCCTGAAAGACGAGCGCACCGAAAAAGAAGACGACTTTGCCGGGGCCGGTGGCGTCAAGGGTTTTGTCGAGTTCATCAACAAGGGCAAGACCGTCTTGCACCCCAATGTGTTTGCTGCCATGGGCGACCGTCAGAGCGACCAGGGCACCAACATCGGCGTGGAAGTCGCCATGCAGTGGAACAGCGGCTACAGCGAGCAGGTTCTGTGCTTCACCAACAACATTCCCCAGCGCGACGGCGGCACCCACCTGACCGGCCTGCGCGCCGCCATGACGCGCGTGATCAACAAATACATCGATGACAGCGAACTGGCCAAGAAAGCCAAGGTCGAGGTCACCGGCGACGACATGCGCGAAGGCCTGTGCTGTGTTCTCTCAGTAAAGGTACCCGAGCCCAAGTTCAGCAGCCAGACCAAGGACAAGCTGGTGTCCAGCGAAGTGCGCGGCCCGGTCGAAGACATCGTAAGCCGCCTGCTGCACGACTATCTGCAGGAGCGCCCCAACGACGCCAAGATCATTGTCGGAAAAATCATCGAGGCCGCGCGCGCCCGTGAAGCTGCCCGCAAGGCGCGCGACATGACGCGGCGCAAGGGCGTGCTCGACGGCATGGGCCTGCCCGGCAAGCTGGCCGACTGCCAGGAAAAAGACCCGGCGCTGTGTGAAATCTACCTGGTCGAGGGCGACTCCGCCGGCGGCTCAGCCAAGCAGGGCCGCGACCGCAAGTTCCAGGCAATCCTGCCGCTGCGCGGAAAAATCCTGAATGTTGAAAAAGCCCGCTATGAAAAGCTGCTGACCAGCAACGAAATCCTGATCCTGATCACAGCGTTGGGAACCGGCATCGGCAATGCCGGCGGCACGCGGGGGACCGAGGGAGCCGTTGGCGTGGATGACTTCAACGTCGCCAAGCTGCGCTACCACCGCATCATCATCATGACCGACGCCGACGTGGACGGCGCGCACATCCGCACGTTGCTGCTCACTTTCTTTTACCGCCAGATGCCCGAGCTGGTGGAGCGCGGCTACATCTACATTGCCCAGCCGCCGCTGTACAAGGTCAAGGCCGGCAAGGAAGAGCAGTACCTGAAAGATACCGCCGCGCTGGACGCCTTCCTGCTGCGCATCGCGCTGAAAGACGCGGCCGTGCAGACCGGCGCCGAGGAAAGCGCCGTACTGACCGGCGAAACGCTGGCCGAGCTGGCCCGCAAGCATCAGTTGGCCGAATCGGTGATTGGCCGACTGCGCGGCTTCATGGATGCTGAAGCGCTGCGCGCCATTGCCGACGGCGTTTCGCTCAATCTCGATACCGTTGCCGAGGCCGAGGCTTCCGCTGCGCTGCTGCAGGTCAAGCTGCGCGAGCGCAACCTGACCGGCTCGCCCGCTGAAGTGGCCAGCGAGTTTGACGTCCGCACCGACAAGCCCCTGCTGCGCATCAGCCGCCAGCATCACGGCAACGTGAAGAGCAGCGTGCTGACGCAGGACTTTGTCCATGGCGCCGACTACGCCACGCTGGCCGATGCCGCCGCCACGTTCAACGGCTTGATCAGCGAAGGCGCGAAAGTCATGCGCGGTGAAGGCGAACGCAGAAAAGAAGAAAAGATCAGCGACTTCCGTCAGGCCATGCGCTGGCTGATCGGCCAGGCCGAAAACGCCACCGCGCGCCAGCGCTACAAAGGCCTGGGCGAGATGAACCCGGCCCAGCTCTGGGAAACCACCATGGACCCGAAAGTGCGCCGCCTGCTGCGTGTGCAAATTGACGACGCGATCGAAGCCGACCGCGTGTTTACCATGCTGATGGGCGACGAGGTGGAGCCCCGGCGCGAGTTCATCGAGACCAACGCACTGCGCGCCGGAAACATCGACATCTGATCCGGCTCGCGCTATTCAGGATTTCAAAATGGTCAAATCCAGCCGGCGCAGGTTATTGATCGGCAGCGGCGTGACCCTGGTGTCCGCGCTCGGTGCTGGCGGCTATTTCGTCAAGCATCCATGGCCCGCACCCATCGGATTCAAGGTTACTTCAGAAGAGCTCATGCGGGCGCGCGCGTTGCTCGCGCGGCACCCGTCCATCGACGCCCACGCCCATCCGGGAAGAACCTTTGTCGAAGGCGCCGAGCATCTGTCTGGCCTGGTCTGGGTTTACGCAAAGCTGGGAACCTTCGAGAAAAGAACCATTGCCGACATGAGTGCGGGCGGACTGACGGCCGCCGCGTTTGCCGCCGTCTCGGATTTTCAGGCGCTTGGCACGGCAGGCGAAGGGCTGGCGGCAGTACGGAACTTCGAACCCGGTGAAGCCTGGGCCAGCTACAAGCGGCAGATCGGCAATATCAAGGCGCTGGCCGCCGCCGGGCTGGTGTATCCGGTCAGGTCCCTGTCCGACTTTGCTGCCGCCAGGGCCGCGGGCAAGGTGGGGGCGATCCTGACCGTGGAGGGCGGCGACTTTCTGGAAGGCCGCGCGGAGCGCGTGGCCCAGGCCTGGGCCGATGGCGTGCGGTCCATCACGCTCATGCACTATCGCAACAATGAGCTGGGCGACATCATCACCGCAAAGCCGGTTCATGGAAAACTGAGCGATGCCGGCGTTGCCGTGGTCAGGGCCATGAACGCCGCCGGCATGCTGATTGATGTAGCCCACGCCTCGGAAGCAACGGCGATGGGGGCCATTCATGCGTCGGCCAGGCCGGTGATTGCATCGCATGTCCACGTGCAAAGCGAAAAGCTGCAGCACCCGCGGTTCATTTCGCTCGAACTTGCCAAAGCCGTCGCACAGGCCGGCGGCGGCGTGCTTGGCGCATGGCCGGCCGGAATCGGCATCGTCGATCTCAATGGCTTCGTGGACCGTGTCTTCGAGCTGGTCGACTACGTCGGCATTGACCACGTCTGCCTGGGCACCGACATGGACGCCAATTACAAACCCGTGTTCGATACCTACGCTAACCTGCCTGTTTTTGTTGCGGGGCTACTGAAGCGCGGCATGCATGAGCCCGAGGTGGCAAAGGTGATCGGGGGCAACTTCCTGCGCGTCTTCGCGGCGGTGCAGGTTGCCGTAAATTAGAGATCAAATGTGCCTCTGGCCTGCGCAGAACATGCGCGGGCAGCTATTAATTTCATAGTAATGAACACTCATACCCGCTCCGCAACGCCGCTTTCCACCGACGACATGACCCGTATCGACGACACCCGCATCAGCGCGGTGCGGCCGCTGATCACGCCCGCGCTGCTCGAGGAGTGGCTACCGGTGCCCAAGGCCACGCTGGCGCTGGTGGAGCAAAGTCGCGCCGCCATCTCGCGCGTGCTGCACGGCGGGGACGACAGGCTGATCGTGGTGGTCGGACCCTGCTCCATCCACAACCATGACCAGGCCATGGATTACGCGCGCCAGCTCCAGCGTCAAGCCGGGCTTCTGTCTGACGACCTGCTGCTGGTGATGCGCGTTTACTTCGAGAAGCCGCGCACCACCGTGGGCTGGAAAGGCTACATTAACGATCCGCGCCTGGACGGCAGCTTCGCCATTAACGAAGGGCTGGAAATGGCGCGCCAGTTGCTGCTTGACGTGCTGGCGCTTGGCTTGCCGGTGGGAACCGAGTTTCTCGATTTGCTCAGCCCGCAGTTCATCAGCGACCTGGTGAGCTGGGGCGCCATTGGCGCGCGCACCACCGAGAGCCAGAGCCATCGCCAGCTTGCCTCCGGCCTCTCCTGCCCGGTCGGATTCAAGAACGGCACTGACGGCGGCATCAAGGTTGCGACCGACGCGATTCAGGCGGTGCGGACGTCGCACGCCTTCATGGGCATCACCAAGATGGGGCAGGCGGCCATCTTTGAAACCCGCGGCAACGACGACTGCCATGTGGTTTTGCGTGGCGGCACGAAGCCCAATTATTCAAGGGCTGACGTGGACGCCGCCTGCGCGCTGCTCAAGAGCGGCGGGCTGCGCGAGCAGGTCATGATTGATGTGTCGCATGCCAACAGCAGCAAGCAGTACCTGCGCCAGATCACCGTGGCGGCGGAAGTGGCGGCGCAAATTGCAGCCGGCGACCAGCGCATCACCGGCATCATGATTGAAAGCCACCTCAATGAAGGCCGGCAAGACATTGTTCCCGGCACGCCGCTCAAGCCCGGCGTTTCGGTCACCGATGCCTGCATCAGCTTCGAGCAGACCGTGCCGGTGCTGCAGGGGCTGGCAGCGGCAGTGCGGGCGCGGCGCAAGGCTGCACCGGGCTGAGACCGGTTGCGGCAGCGTGGGTGCCCCGCAGGTCGTTCACGAAAGGGTTAGCATGAAATTAGAACAGGACATGTTTGAATTTCATGGTACTTTATGCTAGCATTCTGGCATGTTGGCTAGATTCGAGCTTGAAGAATCAATTCGCAAAGCGCTTGCCCGTTCGCGCGGCGTGGTCCTGAGCGGGCCCCGGCAGTCCGGTAAAAGTACGCTGGCCCGGAAGTTTCTAAGTCGTCAGTCGCCCAACTACTTTGACCTGGAGTACCCGCCGCATGCGCTGCGGCTGGAGCAACCGGCCCAGACGCTTGAACAGCTCAAGGGCCTGGTGGTGATTGACGAAGTTCAGCTCAAGCCGGGTTTGTTTCCGCTCTTGCGGGTGCTGATGGACCGCTCCGATACGCCTGGCCAGTACTTGCTGCTGGGCAGCGCGTCACCCGCCCTGCTGCGGCAAGCCGGCGAGTCCTTGCTGGGGCGCGTGGAAACCGTTGAAGTTGGCGGCTTTGACCTTGCCGAGGTCAGCGCCCATGAAGGCGGCTACAACAATGACGCCGCCACGCGTCTATGGCTGCGTGGCGGCTTTCCCCGCGCCTATCTTGCGGCGACTGACGAAGACAGCCTGGTCTGGCGCGCCCATGCGGTGGCGGATCATGTGCGCGTGGACATGCCGCAGTTCGGCATCAACATCGCAGCGCCCGCCATGCTGCGCTTCTGGACCATGCTGGCGCACTATCACGGCCAGATCTGGTCTGCCGCGCCGCCAGCCCAATCCATGGGCGTTTCCGAGCCTACCATTCGCCGCTACCTTGATACCCTGACGCAGACGCTGATGATCCGTCAGCTGCAACCCTGGCATGAGAACCTGGGCAAGCGGCAGGTCAAGGCGCCCAAAATCTATTTTCGTGATACCGGGCTGCTGCATGCGCTGCTGGGCATCAAGACGGTTGCCGAACTGCTCACCCATCCTCAAAGCGGGGCCAGCTGGGAAGGCTTTGCCCTGGAACAGGTCTTGCGCATTGCACGGCCTGATCAGGCGTACTTTTGGGCGACGCACCAGGGGGCAGAGCTCGACTTGCTGATGTTCAGGGGCAGCCAGCGGATCGGCGTCGAATTCAAGCGCGCCGACGCGCCCCGCGTCACCCCCAGCATGCGGATCGCCGTGAGCGATTTGAAGCTGGACGCACTCTATGTGGTTTATCCGGGCCTGCATCGTTTCAGGCTTGCTGATGGAATCGAAGCGGTGCCGCTTTGGGCCATGCTGCCCGGCACGCCCGTTGCAGAGTAATCAAGCGTCCGGTTGCCGTTTCCAGGTCAAACCCATGTCACCCATCGCCGTCATCGACTTCGAAACCACCGGGCTCTCGCCCGCATATGGCGACCGCGCCACCGAGGTGGCGATTGTGCTGGTCGAGCGCGGCCGGGTGGTGGACCGTTTCCAGAGCCTGATGAACGCCGGCGTGCGCATACCGGCTTTCATCACCCAGCTTACCGGCATCAGCAACGCCATGGTGGCGGCAGCCCCCGACGCGGCCCGCGTGATGCGGGATGCCAGCCGCTTTGTCGGCAATGCGCCGATGGTGGCGCACAACGCATCGTTCGACCGCAAGTTCTGGGCCGGCGAACTGGCGCGCCTGGGTTTGCCCGCGCCGCAGCCCTTTGCCTGCACCATGCTGGTCTCGCGCCGGCTCTACCCGCAGGCGCTCAACCACAAGCTCGGTTCGCTGGTGGACTACCACCGCCTGCCCCGTGCTGGCGCGGCCCACCGCGCACTGGCCGATGCCGAAATGGCCGCCGAACTGCTGGGCCGGATCCAGCAAGACCTGCGCACCCGCCACGGCGTGGCCAACCCCGACCACGCGCTGCTGATGGCCTTGCAGCGCTGCGCCAGATCTGCTCTTGGCACGTTCATGGTGAAGAACGTGGGTGCGTGAGCGGGTTTAAAGCGCTATTAAACAGATAGCTACTTACACATGTTGTATATGGGCTGGAGCCTTAAAATGTTCGCAATTTTGCTGCGAGCACACACCAGCGGCAACGCGCGATCGCGCTGTGAGTTACCTGATTGACACCAGCGTGACCCCGGAACTGGCGCCCCAAACCTGACGCAGCGGTGCTGGACTGATTTGTCAGCACACCGGATGCTGCCTTGTTTTTAAGCGCCCTGACGTGCCTATTGCCATGAACAACTTGAAACTTGACACACTGTCTGCGGTTTTCCCGACCGGCACTGCGTCAAACTTGCCGATCGACTAGACGCCGTGGGCGATGTTTTCAAAGTGATGCATGTCGTTAAGGAGTTTCCGGTACAAATAGTGTTTTATTCGCCAGCATTATTTGCCGAAGGGTGGTTATCCTTCGAGTAAGCCCCAAGGGCGTCAAAGAACGTGGACGGTGTTCAATGCGGAATTCCACTGGAGCCCAATCGTGAGGCACCTCGGTCAATAAATAGCAAATACGATTCACGAAATGGATGCCGGGAGTAATCCACTGATCTGGCCCTTCACAGCCATCAACGACAGTCCAGACGAAGTTTTCTGCATAACTTTTGACTATTTGCAAATCTTCGCCGCAGGTTTCGAGTCCATGACCACCCCAGATATCAAAGTGCGATGACGGGTGCCTGAATGGTCGAAAATGTTCGTAAAAAACATCTTCGTGAAAAACAGTTGACTCCTGCATTCAGTTGTCCCAATGAGGTGATAGTGTCTCGTTCCAAGTTTGGATGGCCCTAATTTTTGAAATCAAATTTTCAACTGTGTCAAATATTCGGACGCTAATCTCTTCTGCGGTCGCAGGCCTCAACTCGTAAAACGTATGCCATACGTGGTCATCGATCGAAGGTCCGCCACTTAACTCCCACAACTCAGCATAAAGCGGTGGAATTCCCAACTGTTCCGCGATAAAAAATTCGCCAGCATCAAAGTGGTTCGATAGGTCTTCGATGTCAGCGTTTGAGGCAAGCCCTTGGAGCAAGAGACTTCCCCATGCCTTGTAATTGGAGGCATCGCGATAGCAGTAATTAAATACGCTGAATTCGAGCAATTGCCTCTCCTACGTGGAGCCAGAGCCCAAGAAAATCTCTTCCCGATGGCGCACCAAGAATGCGTGATCGGGCCTGAATCGTTCAGGCATTTCAATTTGTCGGCCTTCTAGTGGAAAAAAAATGGCCTTCACAAAAGGCTCGTCGCGCGTGCGCAGCTCGTCCGACACAACAACCCGCCAATCGTTAGTTAAGGAAATTAGTCCCTTGTCGAAGGCGCGGTCATGTATGGCAGACAGGCAAAGTCCATTGCTTGGGTTGAGCCTGTTTGCCTTATCTCTGCTCCATGGCACGATGTGGCTAGCGATGAGCAATCGTGACTCGGAAAGACCTGACATGCAGCAGCGGCCCCGGTAGCTACTGAGCACCGCACGACGAAAAAAATGTTGCTTGATTCGCTGTGCGGTTAAAACTTGCCGGGTTTCTCCTGTGAAATCGTCTGGCATTAGTTCATCGTTTTCGGGCTCCAAGTCTTCTACGGAATTTTTGTCTAATTGCTGTCGAAGTAGGTGGCATTCCACGGCCAGCCTTTCCCAATCTGAGTGGAATTCGTCCCACACCACGCGATCTAATGCCGATGCATTTCCCAAGCCCACACGCCCCGTGCTCGTAATAGCCGGATCAATGCTTGCGATGTTGAGCATCTTCATGGCAACTGCGTCGGGGGTGCGGCCGATAACTTTTGCCAACGCAATTATTTCCGGATTGCGTCCGTGAATTCGTCCATACGGAAGCTGGCAATACAAGTGGAAAGCCAGTTTAATTTGTTCTTTTGTCCAAAGCCCTGTAGCCATGATGTTTTTCGGCAAGATCACGGTGGCGACCACTCCTGCCGACTCCTTGGGGAAAATCAAAGAAGCGACAAGTTTAGCCACCGCTTCTATCATGGGAACGACTGCCGCTTGAGAAAACTGTTTGTAGGCGCGCGTGTCGGAAACAGGAATTTTGAAAGTGTCGGGAAAGCCCATTAGCCGCGCGCATTCCCTCGGAGTCAAGCGACGTGGATTTTTCTTTGTCCCCTGGCTTAGTAATATCTCCGAACCGTCCTTGTAGTACCTTGCTGACAGCGTGCGGGTGACGCTCTCCGGCGTGACCAAGCCAAAGCCATTGCCGGCTTCCTGATGTTTTTTCTTGTAGCTTTGCAGGTAAGCCCAGAGGTGCTCGGTCAGCGTGTACTTGTCGAGCGGCTTGCGCTTGCCGTGGTCGTAGTAGTTCGACCCATCCCAATCAAGGACTGGTTCCCCGGTCTTTTTGTGGAGAACTTCACTGAGCAGATGCCCGCCCTTTTCTGGCAGGTCCAGCATGTCCCAGTCAAATATCACGGGGTCACGGAATCCGATGATAATGATTCGCTCGCGGTGTTGCGGGACGAAGCGGGCACCGTCGATCACCTTGTAGAAGACCTGATAACCAAGGTCTTGACTTAGCGTGCGGTGGATCACTTCAAAAGTGCGGCCCTTGTCATGCGATTGAAGATTCTTGACGTTTTCAAGCATGAAGGCGCGAGGCTGTTTCTTCGCGATGATTCGGGCAACATCAAAGAACAGGGTGCCTTGGGTTTCATCCGCAAATCCATGCGCGCGACCGAGAGCATTCTTCTTGGAAACTCCCGCGATGGAAAAAGGCTGGCAAGGAAAGCCGCCCAACAATACGTCATGGTCGGGAATGTCGTCAGCATCAATCTGGGTGATGTCACCATTGATTTCGTGAGCGGCAGGAAAATTGGCTGCGTAGGTCTTCTGTGCGTAGGAATCCCACTCACTGGTGAACACGCATTGGCCACCTATCTTGTCGAAGGCAAGGCGGATGCCGCCAATTCCGGCAAAGAGATCGGCGAAAGTGAATCTCCCCTTTTTTGCGGGAGAAATACCAAAATTCAGGAGGTGCTGCAGCTCGGCAGCGATGTGTGCAGGAGGCGCTATTTCGCCCTTCTCCCAGCGACGAATCTGCCTGACATTGAAGGCCAAATATTTCGCAACTTCCTCTTGAGAATGTTTTTTGCGTGCCGCCGCAAGATAGTGCAGGGCGGCGGAGGTGTCGGCGATAGAAATTACTGTTGTCATACGGCGGGAATAATACCGGACATTTTGTCCGGTATTTGTCCCCCTGTAAAAATATTCAGTTATGTCGCTTGATTGCCACGGTTTCCTGCTTCCGGGATTTTTCGTTTCACTTTGTTGAAAAAGTGGTTGGCCCCATCTGCGAAGGCGGCACTGTCTGACACAACGCGTGTTGCCACCATCCAAAAATGAGGCCATCATTCCTCATGCGGCGCACTGGCCGCAGCCCCGCATTCAGCAAGGAAACCACCATGACGAACAAGCAAAATCCGCGCGACAAACAGGCGCCGCATACCGGCAAGGTTGAAAACGACACCAACAAGCTGGGTGAGCAGGATGCCACGCAGTTGAATCAGGGCAAGCGCACGCCCGACAGCCGCAGCGACCGCGAGGCGCATGTGGGCGGCAACAACCAGTCGCAGTCGCGCCGCGGGCCGGTTGGCCCGAAGCGCTGATAGCTCTCGCCTCCTCGGCCGAAGCGGCTCATGATTGATGATCATATGGGCACCAGACATTACGGATCGGGCACAGTAAGCTATTAATACAATAGCTATTACGGTGCGGTTGCCGTCCGGCGCAAAAAGGGCGCTCAACCAGCGGGCTCGGGGCGCGGCCCGAACTGGCGGCCCGGGTTTCCTAGTTGCCACAGCGCCATCGTCGCTCCGCCTCTTTTCCGTTAAAGGCAACACCATGGGCATGCTGATTCTGGGGTTGGTTCTTTTTCTGGGCGTGCACTCCACGCGCATCGTGGCCGACGGCTGGCGCACCGCCATGATGAGGCGGCTGGGGGCGGGCCCCTGGAAGGGGCTGTACGCGCTGCTGTCCATTGCAGGCTTTGTGCTGCTGGTGTGGGGCTTTGGCCTGGCGCGGCAGCAGCCGGTGGTGCTGTGGGTGCCGCCGCTGGCGATGCGCCATGTGGCGGCGCTGCTGACGCTGATCGCTTTCATTTTGCTGGCGGCTACTTATGTGCCGCGCAACGCAATCAGGGCGCGGCTGCATCACCCGATGGTGGCGGCCGTCCAGGTGTGGGCCGTTGCGCATCTGCTGGCCAACGGCAATCTGGCGGATGTTGTGCTGTTTGGCAGCTTTCTGGTGTGGTCGATATTGAGTTTTCGCGCCGCACGGGCGCGCGACCGGGCCGCAGGGACTACGTATGCGGCGGGTGCGGCCTCAGGCACGGCGCTCACCGTGGTGGTGGGCGCTGTGGCCTGGGTTGTGTTTGCGTTCTGGGCGCACGCCGCGCTGATCGGCGTTCGACCCTTTTAGCCCGGAGTTTCAGGCGGCCGCGAGCCAGTAGGCCGCGTTGAACGGGCTGCTCATGCGCAGCGCCAGCGGCGAGATGTCAAGCAGTTTGTCGGTAGGCATGGGTTCTTCGCCTTCCGCAACAATTTGTGGGGCCTGATTCGCCCGATTCCCTTGGCCAATATCCGGGGATCGGGCTACAGAAAAGAATAGAAACATCTGAACGGGATCTTGCGATCCGCCCAGTATTCCGCGGCTTCCCTGAAGACGTCGAGCAATTGCTCCCTGGCTTCCTTGTCGAACTTGGCATGGGCCGGAATCTGCTCAAGCACGACGATAAAGCCGGGCTGCGGGCCGGATTTGAACACCAGGTCGGTGATGCAGTCATACAGGGCATCGAAGTTCTTGCCGAAATGCGCCGGGAACGTGTACTGCGCCGCGAGCATGTCCAGCACTTCCTGCTTGCTCTGGGCGCTGCTCAGGTTGGCATACAGAAAATGCTGGTTCAGTTGCGTGGCAGCGTCCTGCAAATCCTGCACGCGGAAGGCGCGTATGGACTGCACGATATTGGGCCGCACGCCGCGCAGCGGTATTTCGTCATTTTTGCGAAGGAGCGCCTCGCCATGCTTGCGCACTGGCGTTTCGTGGTCCTTACGAAGTGGTGTATCCATCTCCGCGTCTCTTTCTCTTAAGTCGGTCAAGTCAAGATTCAAAATAATCTGCCCGGTTCAATTTACTGAACAATTTTGCGAAAACTCGCGTAGTGATCGAAGCTGTAATAGCAAACATCTGGCGCCGCGGGGCTCAAGCCGCCACAAATAATGCGCCGCGCTCCCCGGCTGCGATCACCAGGCGTTCTGACGGTATATTCACGATAGTAGCCACGGTTTCTGGCAGGAAGGATTCGTTCCCGGTTGCCAAACACCACGCCGTCTTTCTCGTGCCGGAACGGCCCGCCCTGGTATATCAGCCCCATCATGTTGCGCCCTTGCGGCGGCAATTGAGCGATTGAGATCGTGCCAGCCGGGGCCAGATCGGCCCGTTCCCGGGCTTGCGCCACGCCTGGAAATAACCCGCCAAAACCCGCCGGCAACACCAGCAGCATGGCCACAACCGCGGCGCGCCAAGGCCCCCACCCCTTGCACAACATGAAATGCCTTTCCTGAATTCAGGATTAACCTGCCGATTTTTCGGGGTTAACCCTTAAATTTCAAGAATTGTAGTTTGCCGCATGCGGGCGGAAAATGCAAGTGCCTGCTGAAAGAACAGGCACTTGGCGTAGGGCATTAACCTTCTGATAAGTTAGTGCTAGCTGTCTTGGTTTTGCCTATCGAAC
>JAHFQQ010000285.1 GCA_023259235.1 Polaromonas sp.
CACAAGTACGTCAACGGAGTCTTGCACAAGCTGGCGCCGTCGCTGCGCGCCGCCGAAATTGCCGCCGACCCGGCCAGGCAAAACTGAAACCATGAAGGCTTTGCCGTGAAAATCGCCCAGCGGGCCCGCCGGATCGAGCCGTTTTATGTCATGGAAGTCGCCAAGGCCGCCTCTGCCCTGGCACGCGAGGTGGCCGACAGCGCCTCGCCCATGATCTTTCTGAACATCGGCGAGCCCGACTTCACTGCGCCGCCGCTGGTGCAGCAAGCCGCCAGCCGCGCCATCGCGCAAGGCAGCACGCAATACACCCAGGCCACCGGCCTGCCGGCCCTGCGTGAATGCATCAGCCAGTGGTACGCCACGCGCTTTGGCGCGCAGGTGGCGCCTGGCCGAATCATCATCACGGCGGGGGCCTCGGGCGCACTGCAGCTGGCCTGCCTGGCGTTGATCGAGGCAGGTGACGAAATCCTGATGCCCGACCCGAGCTATCCCTGCAATCGGCATTTTGTCAGCGCGGCGGAAGGCGCTTCGGTCCTGATTCCAACCACCGCCGATGAGCGCTTTCAGCTCACCCGCGAGAAGGTGCAGGCCGCCTGGAACCCCAAGACACGCGGCGTGTTGCTGGCGTCGCCCTCCAACCCGACCGGCACTTCCATTGCGCCGGAGGAACTGCAGCGGATTCACGAATTTGTGCGCAGCCAGGGCGGCATTACCCTGATTGATGAAATCTACCTGGGCCTGAGTTATGAAGAGCACTTTGGGCACACCGCGCTGGCGCTGCCCGGAGAATTGGGCCAGAGCGTCATCAGCATCAACAGCTTCAGCAAATATTTCAACATGACGGGCTGGCGCCTGGGCTGGCTGGTCGTGCCCGAGGCGCTGGTGCCGGTGATCGAGCGGATCGCGCAAAACCTGTTTATCTGCGCCAGCACCGTGGCGCAGCACGCTGCGCTGGCCTGCTTCGAGCCTGCCAGCCTGCTGGAATACGAGCGCCGGCGCGCCGAGTTCAAGGCCAGGCGCGACTACTTCATTCCCAAGCTCAATCGCCTGGGCCTGAACGTGCCGGTAATGCCTGACGGCGCGTTCTATGCCTACGCCGACTGTACCCAGGCCGCGGCGCGCTTGGGCGTCAGCGGGAGTTGGGACTTTGCCTTTGAGTTGATGCGGCGCGCCCATCTGGCCGTAACGCCGGGCCGCGATTTCGGCCAGGCTGCGCCGGAGCAGTTTGTGCGCTTTTCCACCGCCAGTTCCATGGACCATTTGCGGGAAGCAGTGGCGCGGCTGGAGGCGGTGCTTGGCTAATATGGCCACCAACGCACCAGTCACCGTGAACAAAGCTGCAAACACGGTGGCCAACGGCCGCAGCGCCGGGCCGCCCCAAGCAAGGCCAGCCCCCGAGGGGCTGGAGCCTGCGGCTCCAGGCCTGCTTGAGCAGGCTTGGACAGGCGACAGAGGCGAAGCGTCTCGCGAGCCGCGGCCTGCAAGGCCTCGCGCAGTACACGCAGTGACAAGCGTGGGGGCCATATTCGAGTGGCCTGTGCGTGTTTATTGGGAAGACACCGATGCGGGCGGAATTGTTTTTTACGCCAATTACCTGAAATTTTTTGAACGTTCACGCACTGAATGGCTCAGATCACTGGGCATCGAGCAGCAGCGTCTGAAGGAAAGCACGGGCGGCCTTTTTGTGGTGATCGACACGCGCATCCGCTACCATCGTCCGGCCCGCCTTGACGATGCACTGATTGTTACCGCGAGCCTGCTCGAAACCGGCGGCGCATCCATGATAATCAGGCAGCAGGCGCTATTAAAAAAAGAGCAAAACAATAGCGCGGGAGCACTTCTTTGCGAAGGCACAATCCGGATTGGCTGGGTCAATGCCGGCAGCTGGCAACCTGCGCGTATCCCGGCCAGCATTCTTGACCGCTTAAAAACCTGATCAAAAATTCAACATGAACCAAGATCTATCGATCGTCAGCCTCATTGTCCACGCCAGCTGGGTGGTCCAGGCGGTAGTCGCGCTGCTGGTCGGCGTCTCGATTGCGAGCTGGGCCGCAATTTTCAGAAAAATCGTGGCGATCAAGCGGGTGCAAAGACTCAACGACGCATTCGACCGTGAGTTCTGGTCAGGCACCAGCCTGAACGACCTGTTTGCGGGCGCGGCGCAAAACGCCAAGCACTCGGGCTCGATGGAGCGCATTTTTGCCAGCGGCATGCGCGAATTTCAAAAGCTGCGGGAGCGCCGCATCACCGACCCCGCGGCCCTGATGGATGGCGCGCGCCGGGCCATGCGCGCCAGTTACCAGCGCGAAGCCGACGCAATCGAAGCCAACCTGTCTTTTCTGGCAACGGTCGGCTCGGTGTCGCCGTATGTGGGGCTGTTCGGCACGGTCTGGGGCATCATGCACGCGTTTACCGGGCTGGCGGCGCTGGAGCAGGTGACGCTGGCCACCGTCGCGCCCGGTATCGCCGAGGCGCTGGTGGCCACGGCGATTGGCCTGTTTGCGGCCATTCCCGCAGTGGTTGCATACAACCGCTTTGCGCACGACATTGACCGCATCGCCAATCGCCTGGAGACTTTCATTGAAGAGTTTTCCAACATCCTGCAGCGCAACCTGGGGGCGCAGTCGCCCTCGGGCCACTAAAATGCTGGCCCCCACGCTTTTCACTGCGTGTAATGCGCGAGGCCTTGCAGGCCGCGGCTCGCGAGACGCTTCGCCTCTGTCGCCTGTCCAAGCCTGCTCAAGCAGGCCTGGAGCCGCAGGCTCCAGGCCCTCGGGGGCTGAGCTTGCTTGGGGCGGCCCGGCGCGGCGCTCTGTGGCCTAGAAGGAAACTACTATGCCCGCTGTTACTTCGCGCGGCCGCGGTCGCCGCAACATCAGTGAGATCAACATGGTGCCGTTTATCGACGTCATGCTGGTGCTGCTCATCATCTTCATGGTCACGGCGCCGCTCATCACACCCAGCATGATCGCTGTTCCCAAGGTCGGCAAGGCCCCGCTCCAGCCAAAAAATCCAGTGCATATCCTGATCGGCAAGGACTTGGCCGTGCAAATCAGGATCAAGACTGACAGCGTGCCCAGCAATGTGCGCAATGTGGCCGCCGACATCGTGAAGCGGGAGCCTGGCGTCAAGGCGACGGGTGAGCAGGCGGTGCCGGTTGTCATCAGCGCCGACAAGTCCATCAGGTACGAAACCGTAGTCCAGGTCATGGACGGCCTGCAAAAAGCCGGCGTCTCGCGCGTTGGCCTGTCGGTGCAAACCGGCAAGTAGGCAAGGAGCCGCACCGCACCATGCCCAGCGCCGCAGACCGCCTCGACTTCGGCCCGCCCCGGGATACAGGTTCACTGGGCGCTTACGGACTGGCATTGCTGGTGCATGCGCTGCTCATCGCCGCGCTGATCTGGGGCATCAACTGGAAACACAACGACCGGACAGCCTCGTTTGAGGCCGAGTTGTGGTCCAGTGTGCCGCAGGAGGCAGCGCCCAAACTGGTCGAGGCACCGCCGCCGCCACCACCGTTACCTCCTCCGCCCCAACCGGCTGAAGTCAAGGTAACCCCACCCCTGCCCGAGGTGGATATCGCCCTGGAACAGGAGAAAAAACGCAAGCTGCTGCAGCAACAAAAGGAAGCAGAGGCACTCAAGGCACAGAAGGTGCTTCAGGCCGAGAAGGCAGCGGAAAAACACAAGGCCGAGCTTCAGGCCAAAAAGGAGAAGGAACGCGAAGAAAAAGCCCGGGAAGAACTGGCCAGGCATAAGGCTGCCGAAGAAGCCAAAAAGGCGCAGGCCCGGGAGCAGGAGCAGCAAAAACTGGCAGCCGCAGCGGCAGAAAAGCAGCGGCAGGCGGCGCTCAGGCGCATGATCGGCCTGGCAGGCGCAAGCGGTAGTGCCGATGCAAAAGGCTCAGCGCCAAAATCGAGCGGCTCGTCGGCCAGTTATGGCGGCA
>JAHFQQ010000286.1 GCA_023259235.1 Polaromonas sp.
GAGTTTGTCTATCTGGCGCGCCCGGACTCCGTGCTCGACGGAATTTCGGTCTATCAGGCGCGCCTCAATCTGGGTGAAACGCTGGCCAAGCGGGTGATCTCCACCGTGCCGCCCAATGAAATCGATGTGATCATTCCGATTCCCGAATCAAGCCGCCCGAGCGCCACCCAATTGGCGCATCTGCTGGGAATCCCCTATCGCGAAGGATTTGTGAAAAACCGCTACGTGGGCCGAACCTTCATCATGCCGGGGCAGGGCGTGCGCAAGAAATCGGTGCGCCAGAAACTCAATGTGATAGCCAGCGAGTTCAAGGGCCGCAATGTGCTGCTGGTCGATGACTCCATTGTGCGGGGAACCACCAGCCGCGAGATCGTGCAGATGGCGCGCGCCGCCGGCGCGCGCAAGGTCTACTTCGCCAGCGCCGCGCCGCCGGTGCGCTACCCGAATGTCTATGGCATTGACATGCCTACGGCAGATGAGCTGGTAGCGCACGGCCGCAGCGTTGAGGAAATTCGCCAGGTGATCGGCTGCGATGCGCTGATTTACCAGGATGTGGAGGGCATGAAACGCGCGATCGGTTCACTCAATCCTGCGCTTGATGGCTTCGATGCTTCGTGCTTTGACGGCATTTACGTCACCGGTGATGTGACGGCTGAAACCATCGCCGCAATGAATTCACTGCGGGCCGATACCGCGGAGCACATCAGCGGCAACCTTGCCTTCGATGGCGATGGCGATGGCGATGGCGATGGCGATGCTTCGCGCCTGACGCTGCCCAATTCACAGGAAGCGTGACCCGGACCTGACCATGACCCAAAGAAAACTGCCTGACAACCTTCGCCGCGAAACCCTGGCCGTGCGCGCTGCCACGGACAAAAGCCAGTATGGCGAGAACTCCGAGGCGCTGTTCCTGACCAGCAGCTTTGTGCAGTCCGATGCGGGCAGCGCCGTGCGGCGCTTTGCCAACGAGGAAGAGGGCTTCATCTATTCCCGTTTCAGCAACCCCACGGTAGCGAGCATGGAGCAGCGCCTGGCCGCGATGGAGGGCACCGAAGCCTGCATCGGCACGGCCAGCGGCATGGCGGCGATTTTGCTGATGTGCATGGGGCTGCTCAAAGGCGGCGACCATGTGATTTGTTCCCAGTCAGTGTTTGGATCCACCATCCGGCTGATCGGCAGCGAGTTTGGCAAGTTTGGCGTTGAAACCACCTTTGTCTCGCAAACCGATGTGGCGCAGTGGCAGGCAGCCGTGAAACCCAATACCAGGCTGCTGTTTGCCGAAACGCCGACCAACCCACTGACCGAAATCTGCGACATCCGCGCGCTGGCCGATATTGCCCATGCTGCGGGCGCCTTGCTGGCGGTTGACAACTGCTTTTGCTCGCCAGCGCTGTCACAGCCCGTCAAGCTCGGCGCCGACCTGGTGATTCATTCCGGCACCAAATACCTCGACGGCCAGGGCCGCGTGATAGCGGGCGCGATTTGCGCAACGAAAAAACTCATTGACGAAAAGCTGACGCCCATCATGCGCTGCGCCGGCATGTCGCTGTCGCCCTTCAATGCCTGGGTGGTGCTCAAGGGGCTGGAAACGCTTTTCATCCGCATGCAGGCGCAAAGCGCCAACGCGCTGGCGCTGGCCACCTGGCTCGAAGCACAGCCCAGCGTGGCACGCGTCTACTACCCCGGCCTGAAGTCGCACCCCCAGCATGCTCTGGCCATGCGGCAGCAAACCCTGAACGGACAGGGCTGCGGTGGCGCGGTGCTGTCGTTTGTGCTCAAGGGGGCGGATGCCGACAGCGCCCGCAAAAACGCGTTTCACGTGATTGACAGCACCCTGGTCTGCAGCATCACATCCAACCTCGGCGACACCAAGACCACCGTCACCCATCCTGCGACCACCTCGCACGGTCGGCTCAGCGAGGCGCAGCGGCAGGCCACCGGCATTGTCCCGGGCCTGATCCGCTTGGCGGTAGGTCTTGAACATATTGATGACTTGAAAGCCGACCTCGCACGCGGTCTGGACAGCCTGGCATGACACAGAAAATACGGACAAGATTTGCACCGTCACCGACGGGTTTCATTCACCTCGGCAACATCCGCTCGGCCTTGTATCCGTGGGCCTTCGCCCGCGCCAGCGGCGGCGCCTTTATTTTGCGCATCGAAGACACCGATCTGGAGCGTTCAAGCCAGGCCGCCGTGAATGTGATCATCGAAAGCATGCGCTGGCTCGGCCTGGATTACGACGAAGGGCCGTTTTATCAGATGCAGCGCATGGACCGCTACAAGTCTGTGCTGGGCGAGTTGCAGGCTGCCGGCCATGTCTATCCCTGCTACATGAGCGTTGCCGAACTCGACGCCTTGCGTGAAAAGCAGATGGCAGCCAGGGAGAAGCCGCGCTACGACGGCACCTGGCGGCCCGCGCCCGGCAAGACGTTGCCCCCGGTGCCCGCGGGTGTGCAGCCGGTGCTGCGCTTCAGGAATCCGCAAGGCGGCTCGGTGGTCTGGGACGACAAGGTCAAGGGCCGCATCGAGATCAGCAACGACGAACTCGATGACCTGGTGATCGCCCGGCCCGATGGCACGCCGACTTACAACTTCTGCGTGGTGGTGGACGACATCGACATGGCCATCACCCACGTGATCCGCGGCGACGACCACGTCAACAACACGCCGCGACAGATCAACATCTTTCGCGCGCTCGGCAAGGAGGTGCCGGTGTATGCCCATTTGCCGACCGTGCTGAATGAACTGGGCGAGAAGATGAGCAAGAGGAACGGCGCCAAGCCGGTCACGCAGTACGCCGCCGAGGGCTTCCTGCCGGACGCCATGATCAACTACCTGGCGCGTCTGGGCTGGAGCCACGGCGACGCCGAGATTTTCAGCCGCGAGCAGTTTCTCCAGTGGTTCAATCTGGATCATCTTGGCAAGAGCGCCGCGCAGTTCGACGAAACCAAGTTGCGCTGGGTCAATGCCCAGCACCTCAAGGCCATGGCCGATGAAAAACTCGCTGAACTGGTCAAGCCCTTTCTGGAGATGCAAGGCGTTGGCGGCCAGACCGATGCATGGCTGGCGCGTGGCTGTGGCCTGTTCAAGGACCGCTGCAGCACCCTGGTTGAGCTGGTCCACTGGCTGAAACTGCTCGTGACGGGCGGGCAGGCCAGCAGTGAGGACGTCAGCGCGTATGTGACCGACGCGGTGCGTCCGGCGCTTGCCAGTCTGGCCGTGGCGTTGCGCCAATGCGAATGGAACAAGGCGGCAATTGGCACGGCAATCAAGCAGGTGCTGCTTGAAACCGGCCTGAAGATGCCGCAACTGGCCATGCCGGTGCGGGTGCTGGCTATGGGCACGCCGCAAACGCCGTCGCTGGACGCGGTTCTTGAGCTCATGAAGCGTGAAGATGCGGTGGCGCGGCTGACGATTGATCGATCACCCATTGCCGATTAATAAAACCTCCAATTTCCGGGCTATAATTTACGGCTCGACTGTTGCAGGGCGACTTGCAGCATGTTCTGGATTTGGGGGTATAGCTCAGCTGGGAGAGCGCTTGCATGGCATGCAAGAGGTCAGCGGTTCGATCCCGCTTACCTCCACCAAAGAAGTGTCGAAGAGTTCAGGAAAATTCAGGAAGTTCCAAGGTTTTGACCCCATCGTCTAGAGGCCTAGGACACTACCCTTTCACGGTAGGTACCGGGGTTCGAATCCCCGTGGGGTCGCCAGCATTCATCGCAGCAATGTGCTGAAGCAGGGCGCAAGTTATCAGCACTTGGCTCGCAAGAGCAAACGCTTTTCTACCAGGAGTGGTAGTTCAGTTGGTTAGAATACCGGCCTGTCACGCCGGGGGTCGCGGGTTCGAGTCCCGTCCACTCCGCCAGTTAGTCCCATAGGGTCCCATGTAGTCTCATGGCGTCCCGGGTTCATGAAAAAACGGGCTACAGCAAAGCTGCT
>JAHFQQ010000043.1:0-10276 GCA_023259235.1 Polaromonas sp.
GAGGCGACCGTTGGTGCCTTGTTTTATTTTTGTGTGTGGCGTTGGGGCTGGTCGCCGACAGCGCTGGCATGGTGCGGATTTGCGGCCGCGCTGCTGGTGCTGGCGCTGATTGACTGGGACACGACATTGCTGCCGGATGACATCACGTTGCCCCTGCTGTGGGCGGGCCTGATGATGGCGGCGCTGGGCTGGAACTCCGCGGTCAACTTGTCCGCTGCCCTGTGGGGTGCGGTCGCCGGCTATCTGTCCCTGTGGGCGGTGTATTGGGCATTCAAGCTGGTCACGGGCAAGGAAGGCATGGGATACGGCGATTTCAAGCTGTTTGCGGCGTTGGGTGCGTGGTTTGGCTGGCCGGCGCTGGTTCCGATCATCCTGATGGCCTCGGTGATTGGCGCCGTTACGGGTATCGCGATGAAGTTTTCCAGTGGACTGCGTGAGGGCGGCTATGTGCCGTTTGGCCCGTTCCTGGCAAGTGCCGGATTTGCAGCACTGTTTTTCGGTCCCCAGGCTATTTTGCGGTTTGTCGGCTTGTGATGCCATGCGGTGCACGACTTTGCGTATTGGCCTGACGGGTGGTATCGGCAGCGGTAAAAGCACTGTCGGCCGTGCGCTGGCAGGCAACGGCGCAACGTTGGTGGATGCTGATGTCATCGCCCGGCAACTCACGGCAGCCGGTGGCGCGGCCGTGAGAGAAATCGCAAACCAGTTTGGCGACCGGATGATTGCTGCAAATGGCGCGCTCGATCGTGACCAGATGCGCAAGCTTGCGTTCGATGATCCGGCCGCCAGGCTGCGGCTCGAAGCCATTGTTCACCCGATGGTGGCTCGGGAGGCCATGCGTCAAGCGGAGCAGGCCGACCACGCGGGCAGCGCCTGCATCGTTTTTGACATTCCCTTGCTGGTGGAGTCCGGGCGCTGGCGCCAGCAGGTGGATCGCGTGCTGGTCGTGGACTGCCGCGAAGCCACGCAGATCGCCCGGGTCATGGCGCGCAATGGCTGGTCGCGGGAGGCGGTCGAAAAAATCATGGCTGAACAAGCCTCGCGAGCCCAGAGACTGGCGGCTGCCGACCTGTGTGTTTATAACGAGGGTTTGTCGCTCGAGGCGCTGGGCTCGATGGTCACGCAATTTGCCGCGCGCTTCGGGCTATGATGCGCAGTCATCACTTCCCGTGAATCTGACGAGAAAATAAGCGCCGTGATTCTTTACGAGTACCCCTTCAACGAACGCATACGCACCTATTTGCGACTGGAGCACCTGTTCCGGCGCCTTGGTGAGTTGGTGGAGCGCGAAAGCCCGATTGATCATCACTACGCGCTCACGACCATTTTTGAGGTCATGGACGTAGGCGCACGGGCAGACCTGAAAGCCGACGTGCTCAAGGATCTTGACCGGCAAAAGCTGGTTCTCAACGGTTACCGCGGCAACCCGGCGATTTCAGAGGTGGTGCTCGACAAAGTCACGGTCCAGCTTGAGGAGTGTTTTGCAGCCGTCAACAATCTCGCTGGCAAGGTCGGGCAGTCACTGACTGAAAATGACTGGCTCATGAGCATCCGCAGTCGCGTCGGCATTCCTGGCGGCACTTGCGAGTTTGATTTGCCGGCCTACTATGCTTGGCAGCACCTGGGCGCTGCCGAACGCCAGCAGGATCTGCAGCGCTGGATTGCACCGCTGGTGCCGCTGGCCGAATCGATTCGCGTGCTGCTCAAACTGCTGCGAGATTCCGGTGCGCCACAAAAGGTGGTGGCACGCGCCGGGCAATTCCAGCAGGCGCTGCCCCAGGGGCGTACTTTTCAGCTGTTGCGCTTGCGCATTGACCCTGCATTCGGCTTGATTCCGGAGATCAGCGGCAACCGCCTGATGGTATCGGTACGCCTCATGCGCCACGAAAGCGACGGTCGGCTGCGCGCGAGCACCGACGATTCGGCTTTCGAATTGACGCTTTGCTCATGACCGCTGGTTTCACAGCGGTGATCAAGAACTTGTCCGCCATGAATGAAGCGCCGTTGCCTGTCAAACTCGTACCGTGCCCTGGTTGTGGCGGGCCCAGCGTCTATGCCTCCAGCAATCCCTTTCGCCCGTTTTGCAGCGAACGCTGCAAAAATATCGATTTGGGCGCGTGGGCGAATGAAGACTTCCGGTTGCCGGCCGCCCCCCCGCTTGATGACGAGGGTTATGGTGACCAGAAATCAGGCGATCCCGGATTGCGGCAAGGTTCCAACTCGTCCTGACTTCAGGCAGTTGACGGATTCGGGCGGATTCAGTGAAGGGAGATGAAAATGAAAAAGTTGCTTATTCAGCCACTATTGGCTTTTGTTGTTGTTGCCGCGATGCTGATGGGCAGCAGCCCCGCGCTATCAGCACAATCCACGGACAAGCCAGCAAAAGCAAAAGTCAAGAAAAAAGCCGCCGGCAAGGCAGCCACTGCCGGGCATGGCGGCAAGATCACGTTCCAGCGCGGTTCCGAGGAAACGACTCAGGAACGCAGCACGCGGCTGAAGCGCGAATGCAAGGGCCGGGTCAACGCGGGTGCCTGCGAAGGCTACACGCGTTAGGCCGATGCATGGGCTGCGGTGTCAGGCGGCTGGCGCGCCAAGCACCTGCTGGAGCTCGCCGCTTTCGTACATCTCCGTCATGATGTCGGAGCCGCCGACAAATTCGCCCTTGACATACAACTGCGGAATGGTCGGCCAGTTGCTGTATTCCTTGATGGCGCTGCGGATTTCCTCGTCTTCCAGGACATTGACCGTGGCCGGTTTGTCCACGCCACAGGCTTTGAGCACCTGAATCGCGCGTCCCGAGAATCCGCACATCGGAAACTGGGCCGTGCCCTTCATAAACAGCACAACGTCGCTGGATTTGACGATTTTTTCAATACGTTGCTGGGTCGGGTCAGTTGGGTTCATGGTGGCATCCTTTAAGTGTTGGCAACAGGTGGTAGAAATGGCCGATTGGTCGGGACAGCGTTTACAGATGGAGTCTAAACGCCCAAATTCTACTGGCTGATTATCCTGCCTTTGAAATTCCGGTCAATCTGGCCATTGCCCGCCCGAGCAGCGCTCAATGCCGGCCAGATCGCGGCGGCTCTGAATTCGCGCAAAACCGCGTTGAGCCAGCAGCCTGCGCACTTCGAATGCCTGGTCGTAGCCATGCTCCAGCAGGAGCCAGCCGCCTGACTGCAGATAGTCCGGCGCCTGGCGGGTGATCTGCCGGATGTCGTCCAGCCCATCGGTCCCGGAGGTCAGGGCCATCCGCGGCTCATGGCGCAGCGCAGCCAGATGCGGGTCGGTGCCGGCAATATAGGGCGGATTGCCGACGATCAGGAAATAGTGTCCACTTACTTTGTCGAACCAGCGGCTCAGGATGAGCTGCACGTCCAGCCCGGCCAGCCGGGCGTTTTCACGGGCGACGCTCAGTGCATCCGCACTCGCATCGACAGCCACGATGCGGGCCTGGCGGCCGGTTAGTTGCGGGCCATGCGCCAGACTGTGGGCAATGGCCAGCGCAATGGCACCACTTCCGGTGCCCAGATCAAGGATATCAGGCGGTAGCGGCAGACTGCGCGCTTGCAGCAGGTCCAGTGACCACTGCACCAGTGTTTCCGTGTCCGGCCGCGGGATCAGCACGCGGGAATCGACCTGGAGTGTGAGGCCAAAAAATGCCGTGCTGCCAACGATATAAGCCAGCGGCTCGCCGCTGGCCCGGCGCAGGCTGAGCGCCCGCAGACACAGGGTGGCATCTTCGGGCAGCTCGTCGGTATCGTGGGCCAGCAGCCAGGCCCGGGCATCGGCTGGCTTGCCGAGCGCGTGCAGCAGCAGCAACTGGGCATCGAGCCGCTCCAGTCCCAGGGTTTGGGCAGCGGCCAGAGCCTGTGCGACAGTGGGCTGGTTCATTACGATAGCTTCAAGTTGCTATTAAATTAATAGCTATATTTCGATACCATGCGGGGGCTAACGGCTGATTTTCTGTTAAAGAATCAGGATTTCAGCGTTGACCGGCACCTTCCAGCTCGGCCAGTAACTCGGCACCCCGCGCGACTTGCAGCGCGGTGATCACATCGGCCAAGTCGCCTTCCATGATGGTCTGCAGCTTGTAGAGCGTCAGGTTGATACGATGATCGGTCAGCCGGCCCTGTGGAAAGTGGTAGGTTCGGATGCGGTCGCTGCGGTCACCACTGCCCACCAGGCCCTTGCGGGTCGCCGCGTCCCTGGTGGCCCGCTCCTGGCGGTCTTTTTCAACGATGCGGGCCGACAGCACCTGCAAGGCCCTGGCCTTGTTGCGGTGCTGGCTGCGGTCGTCCTGGCATTCGGCGACGATGCCGGTCGGAATGTGCGTGATGCGCACGGCCGAATCGGTTTTATTGATGTGTTGACCGCCTGCGCCGCTGGCGCGATAGGTGTCGATGCGCAGGTCAGCCGGGTTGATCTGGATCGCCGCCGCTTCATCGGGCTCGGGCAGCACGGCCACGGTGCAGGCGCTGGTGTGAATGCGACCCTGCGTTTCGGTCACTGGCACCCGCTGCACCCGGTGGCCGCCCGATTCAAAACGCAGCTTGCCATAGACCCCAACGCCGGTTGCGTCGGCCGGGCCGTCGATGCGCAACACCACCTCCTTGTAGCCTCCAAGCTCGCTGACCGACTCGCTGACGACCTCAACCTGCCAGCCCTGGCGCTCGGCAAAGCGGGTGTACATGCGAAGCAGATCCCCGGCAAACAGGGCTGATTCGTCACCGCCTGTTCCGGCGCGAATTTCGATGAAGGCGGCCCGCGCGTCGTCGGCGTCCTTGGGAATCAGCGCCAGTTGCAGCGCTTCGTTGAGCTGTGCAATATCGGTCTTGGCGGCGGCGATTTCTTCCTCGGCCATGGCCGCGAGTTCCACAGCCGCAGAATCGTTCCTGACTTCGAGCAACATGCTTTCGGCGCCCGCCAGATCGGCCTCGCGCTGCGTGAGCCGGGTGTATTGCGTGGCAACCAGGCTGGCTTGGGCATGTTCGCGGGTCAGATCGCGAAAGCGCGCCAGGTCACTCACCACGTCGCTGGCTGACAGCAGCGCGTCCAGCTCATGCAACCGCAACAACTGGCGCTCCAGGATTTGGCGAAGAAAGGGTTTCACTGGGAGTAGAACATGGGAGGCTTCAGGCATTCACCGCCGAGGAATGGAGGCGCCGAGGGACGCAGAGACAAAACAATTGAAAGATGGAAATGAATGACCTCAGGTATTACTCCGCGTCCTTCGTTCCTTCGCGGTGAAGTCTGCCGGATCATTACCCCGGAAATTCGGCGGTCAACGCTAACGCTCTTTATCTATCAACTGCGTTTTCGGCAGTTGGCCGCGCAGGAACAGCCTGGATACGGTGTGTGCCGTTGCTTCGCGGCTGCTGGCATCACCCTCGCGCAGTTCGGCCAATGCGCCATGAAGCATTTTTTGCGTCAGGCCGTGCGTCAGTGCATCAAGCACCGCGTCAATCGGCTCACCTTTGGCCAGCAGTCTTTTGGCCCGCGCAATCTCCAGTGCGCGCCATTGGTCGGTTTGCGCGTTGATCTGCCGGATCAGCGGCACATTGCGGCGCTGGCTCAGCCAGTGCATGAAGTTCTGGACACCCGCATCGATGATGACCTCGGCTTGCGCCACGGCCGCCTGTCGGCTGTCCTTGCCGGTTTGCACCACTTGTGCCAGATCATCCACGGTGTAGAGGTAGATGTCGGGCAAGGCCTTGACTTCAGGCTCAATATCGCTCGGCACCGCCAGATCGACCATGAACATCGGGCGGTGTTTGCGAAGTTTGATTGCGCGCTCCACTGCGCCCAGACCAATGATCGGCAGGGTGCTGGCGGTGCAGCTGATCACGGCATCAAACTCATGCAGGCGGCTGGGCAGCTCGGCCAGCCGCATGACTTCGGCACCAAAGCGGCCGGCCAGCTTTTCGCCGCGCTCCAGGGTACGGTTCGCGATTGCCATGGCTTTTGGACTTTTGGCGGCAAAGTGGGTGGCCGCCAGCTCAATCATTTCACCGGCGCCGATAAACAGCACCCTGATGTCGCCGAGGTCTTCAAAAAGCTGGCTGGCCAGCCGCACCGCGGCCGCGGCCATGCTGATGCTGTGCGCGCCAATCTCGGTGCTGGTGCGCACTTCCTTGGCCACCGTGAAGGAGCGCTGGAACAGCTGGTGCAGCGTGGTGCCCATCGCTCCCGCGTCTTCGGCGGCGCGCACCGCGTCTTTGATCTGGCCTAAAATCTGGGGTTCCCCGAGCACCATCGAGTCGAGCCCGGAGGCGACTCGAAAGGCATGGCGGGCCGCCTGGTCGCCCTGCAGGACGTAGGTATGCAAACGCAACAGGTCGGGCGAAACCCCGCCGCTCAGCGCCAGCCAGTCGAACGCGTGATCCAGATCGTTATGATCGCCGGCGCAGTAAATTTCGGTGCGGTTGCAGGTGGACAGCAGCGCCGCCTCGGGATGGCGTGCCAGCGACTGGCGCAAACCGCGCAGGGTTGGCGCGATTTGGTCCAGCGCATAAGCAAAACGCCCGCGCAAATCGAGCGGTGCGGTGCGGTGGTTTAGCCCCAGGGCCCAGACTGACATGTGACGATTATAAAATTGAAGTGGGCAAGAAGGGATAGACGGGCACAATCTCCTTCCTGACCTTTGCAGCAGCCGCTTTTGGCTTCGCCCCCCAAACAATGCGTTGTGGCCATGACTGTTTTCCTGCTTGCCAATCATCTGCTGAACTTTATCGCACCCGCAGCATTGCTGGCGCTGCTGCTGGCGCTATTGTCACGCCTCTTTTCTGGATTTTTCAAGCTAAATAGCTCGCTAGTCAAGACGTGGTGGGTGCAAGTAGCTATTAATTTCGTAGTAGGCGTGGGCGTGCTGGTGGCTGGACTGGTGCAGCTGGGCCGCGACGGCAAGATGCTCACCTATGTGGTGCTGGTGCTTGCCGTGGCTGCCAGTCAGTGGTGGCAGCTTGGCGGATGGAAGCGCTAGTGCCGGCCACCCGGCGGGTTTGTTGATCCAGATCAACAAATCAGCAAATCAGCAAATCACCAGCGACTAGAAGTTGTTCTTTTGATGCTTTGGGTCCCACGCGGGGCTGAACAAATCCACCCGGTCGGTAATGATGCCATCCGTGCCCAGCGTGATCAGGCGCTGGGCCGCCCACTCGTCATTGACGGTATAACTCAAGGCACGCAAGCCCGCGTCATGTGCCCGTCCGACGCTGTTGCCGTCCCACAAGGCGTGGTTGCAGACCACGGCGACACAACCCGCTGCGGTGTCCAGCCAGCCGGTTTCCAGTGTGTCGAGCAGCAGGCCTCGCGGCAGGCCGGGCGCGCTTTGACGCGCCCCTTCCAGAGCGTCTGGCGAGAACGAAGTCAACAGTGGCGGAACGTCCGCTCCCTGCCACAGGCGCGCCGCGTGAGCGGCGACGACCGCGCCGGTGTGGCGCTCGGTGCCCGGTATGGGTTTGATTTCAATGTTCAGTGCATAGCTGTTGGCAAGGCAAAAGCGCGCGGCGTTCTCAAGCGTGAAGAGCGGCTCGCCCGCATAGGCGCGCGAGTGCCAGCTGCCCGCGTCGAGTTGCGACAGTTCAGCCCAGGAACGCTCGCTCCCCGGGGCGCTGGTGTTTGTTGCCAGCCGTGACTGCGCATTGGTGGTTCGCGTCAGCGTCGCATCGTGCATCAGAAACGGGACGCCGTCGGCGCTGAGTTTGGCATCGCACTCGAACATGCGGTAGCCGTGCCGCGCGCCCAGGCGGAACGCGGCGAGCGTGTTTTCGGGCGCGAGTTTGCCGGCGCCCCGATGGGCGATCCAGAAGGGATAGGGCCAGTTGTGGACGCTGACTTCAACAGTCATGGCAGTTCCCGGAGGCGCTGGCCGGTCGCTGCGTCAAACCAGTGCAGGCGATCGGCGCGCGGGATCACGCAAATCGTGGCGCCGATGGACGGCGCGCCTGACAGACTCTCGTCGGTGCGCACAACCAGGGATTCGCCGCTCATGCGGCAGTACAGCAGCCGCTCGGCGCCCAGCATTTCGATGGAATTGACCTGTACCGCCCAACCCGAGGGGCCAATTTGCAGGTGCTCGGGGCGAATGCCCATGATGGCTCCCGGCTTGCCGCCGAAGTCGGTGTTGGGGCCGTGGTTGAGCAGGTTCATCGGCGGCGAGCCCATGAAGCTGGCGACAAAGGTGGTTGCGGGCCGGTTGTACACCTCTTCGGGCGTGCCAAACTGCTCCATGCGCCCGGCGTTCATGACCATCATGCGCTGCGCCAGCGTCATGGCTTCGACCTGATCGTGGGTGACGAACAGCGAAGTAATGCCGAGTTCGCGATGCAGCTTCTGGATTTCAAGGCGCGTCTGCACGCGCAGCTTGGCGTCCAGGTTGGACAGTGGCTCATCAAACAGAAACACCTGCGGCTGGCGCACGATGGCGCGGCCCATCGCCACGCGCTGGCGCTGGCCGCCCGACAATGCGCGTGGTTTACGGTCCAGCAAATGGCCAAGTTCGAGAATCCCGGCGGCCTTGTCAACACGCGTCTTGATTTCCGCCACCGGCACTTTGGCGATTTTCAGGCCATAAGCCAAGTTGTTGAACACGCTCATGTGCGGGTACAGCGCATAATTCTGGAACACCATGGCAATGTCGCGCTCGGCTGGCTCCAGGTCGTTCACGATCTTGCCGCCAATCGCGATTTCGCCGCCGCTGATCTCCTCCAGCCCGGCCACCATGCGCAGGAGCGTGGACTTTCCGCAGCCTGACGGTCCCACGATGACCACGAATTCGTGGTCGGCAATTTCCGCACTGACGCCGTGCAGGACTTGCACCGCAGTCTTGCCGCTGCCGTAATGCTTGGTGATGTTCCTGAGTGATATCGATGCCATTTTTGGTGCTTATTTTTCGGTGTCGACCAGGCCCTTGACGAACCATTTCTGCATCAGGATGACCACCAGCGCAGGCGGAATCATCGCCAGCATCGCCGTAGCCATCACCAGGTTCCAATGGGTTTGCGATTCGCCGCCCGCAATCATGTAGCGGATGCCGATCACGATCGGATACATGCTGTCGCTGGTGGTGGCGATGAGCGGCCACAAATACTGGGTCCAGCCGTAGATGAACTGGATCACGAACAGTGCGGCGATACTGGTGCTCGACAGCGGCACCAGTATGTCCATGAAAAAGCGCATGGGACCTGCGCCATCCATGCGTGCCGCCTCCACCAGCTCTTCCGGTACCGTTAAAAAGAACTGCCGGAACAAAAAGGTGGCCGTCGCCGACGCAATCAAAGGGATCGTCAGGCCCGCAAACGTGTTGATCATGCCGAGGCTGGCCACCACATGGTAGGTGGGCCCGACGCGGACTTCCACCGGCAGCATCAGCGTCACGAAGATGGCCCAGAAACACAACATGCGAAACGGAAAGCGGAAGTACACGACTGCAAATGCCGACAGCAGCGAGATGACGATTTTGCCAATCGCAATGGTGAGCGCCATCACCAGGCTGACGAACATCATGCGGGCCACCGGGGCGTTCGAGCCCTGCCCATTGCCGGTGCCCAGCAGCGCTTCGCGGTAGTTTTGTACCAGGTGCGGGCCCGGCAGCATGGGCATGGGGGACTGAACGATTTCAGCCGCCGTATGGGTGGATGCCACGATGGCGACGTAGAGCGGAAACGCGATCACGACCACGCCGAGAATCAGGATCACATGGGCGAGGAAGTCCAGCTTGCGACTGCGTTCAACCACAGGGCAGATCCACAGGTGCCATCAGTAATGCACCTTGTTTTCGACATACTTGAATTGCACCACCGTGACTGCAATCAGGATCAGCATGAGCACCACCGACTGCGCCGCCGAACCGTTCAGGTCGAGCGCCTTGAAGTCGTACACCAGCTTGTAAACCATGATGGAGGTGGATGTGCCGGGCCCGCCCTGGGTGGCAGCGTCCACGATGGGAAAGGTCTCCAGGAAGGCATACACCGCGTTGATGGAGATCAGGAAGAACACGGTGGGCGATAGCAGCGGGAGCTGGATGGTCCAGAATCTGCGCCACGGCCGGGCACCGTCGATCGCGGCTGCCTCGATCAGCGACTTCGGAATGCTCGCCAGTCCCGCGAGAAAAAACAGGAAGTTGTACGAGATTTGCTGCCAGACTGCCGCTATCACAATCAGCGCCATCGCATCGGTGCTGTTAAGCAGGCTGTTCCAGGGAATGCCCAGCGCATGCAACCAGTACGAGACGATGCCGACACTGGGGGAAAACATGAACAGCCAGAGCACTCCGGCA
>JAHFQQ010000043.1:10286-15697 GCA_023259235.1 Polaromonas sp.
AGGGCCAGATCAGCAGTGTCTTGTAGAGCCCGGAACCACGCACCACCCGGTCCGCAAAAACCGCCAGCAGCAGTGACAAGCCCATCCCCAAGCCTACCACCAGCACGGAGAAGATTGCCGTGGTCTTGAATGAGGCCAGATAGACGGGGTCGTTCCACAGCGCCCTGAAGTTGTCCAGCCCCACCCAGCTCACCGAACCGCCGAACGCGTCGCTTTGTTGCAGTGACTGCAGCAGCGCCTGGCCCGCCGGCCAGAAGAAGAACACGACGATCACCACGCCCTGCGGCGCAAGCAGCAGCCAGGGCAGCCCCCGCGAGCGGAAAACAACCCGTTTTTCGACGGCCATGAACGACTCCCTCTACGCGGCGCTGGCTCCGGGTCAGTCCTTATTGGCCTGCTGGAACTTGGCCAGCAGCACGTTGCTGCGCTCAACGGCCGAGTCCAGCGCCTGTTTGGCGGTCTTCTTGCCGCTCCAGACCTGTTCGAGCTCCTCGTCCTCGATCGCGCGCACCTGCAGGTAGCTGCCCAGGCGAATGCCGCGCGACTTGTCCGTGGTCTTGCGGACCATCTGGTTCACCGCGACATCGGTGCCGGGATTCTTCTGGTAGTAGCCGGATTTGTCGGTCAGCTCGTAAGCCGCCGAGGTGATCGGCAGATAGCCGGTGCGTTGATGGCTCGCTGCCTGCACCTCGGGGCTTGACAGATAGGCGAAGAATGCCGCGACGCCCTTGTTCTGGGCCGCCGGCTTGCCGGACATTGCCCACAGGCTGGCGCCACCAATGATGGTGTTCTGCGGTGCGCCCTTCACGTCCGCGTAGTAGGGCAGTGGAGACAGGGCAAACGCAAATTTGGCAACGTTCTTGAGCTGGCCATAGGTGCTCGAAGAGCCCATCGACATTGCGCATTCACCGGAGATGAAGGCGGCATCAGGCACGTTGCCGCGGCCTTTGTAGACGAACAGTCCCTGTTTCTCCATGTCGGCCAGGTCCTGGATGTGGCGCACCTGCAGCGGGCCGTTGAATTCCAGCCGCGCGGCCGTGCCGCCGAAGCCGTTGTTGTGTGTCGCGAACGGGACGTTGTGCCAGGCCGAGAAGCTCTCCAGCTGGGTCCAGCTTTGCCACGAGGTGGTGAGCGGGCACTTGCTGCCGCTGGCCTTCAGTTTGACGGCGTCGGCTTTCACCTCAGCCCAGGTCAATGGCGGCTTGCTTGGGTCGAGACCGGCGGCCTTGAAGGCGTCCTTGTTATAGAAAAATACGGTGGTCGAACTGTTGAAGGGCAGACTCAGCATCTTGCCGTTCGAGGCCGTGTAGTAACTGGCGACGGCGGGGATATAGGACTTCTCGTCGAATTTCTGCCCACTTTCTTCCATCATCTTCCAGACCGGCACGATGGCGCCCTTGCTGGCCATCATGGTCGCGGTGCCGACTTCGAAGACCTGCATGATGTTTGGTGCGTTGCCGGCGCGGTACGCGGCGATGCCCGCGGCCATCGAATCGTCGTAGGTGCCTTTATAGGTAGCGACCACCTTGTATTCTTTCTGGCTGTCGTTGAAACCCTTGGCCAGGTCGCCGACCCAATCGCCCAGCGGCCCGCTCATCGCGTGCCACCACTGGATTTCGGTTTGCGCCTGACTGGCGATGGGTGCCATCAGTGCGCATGCGGCAAAGGTGAGTGTGGATAGACAGATTTTCATGACTACTCCTGATTGGCGTGTGTTAATAAAAAGAGAGCTTAAAGACTATTTGTGACAAATCCATTTAAGCGATTTGGCGCGTTCATGGCAAGCGGGGTTTCCATGAGCCCATTGGCCCATGCCCACGACAAATGCTGCGCTGCGGTAACATGAGGCACCCATGCTGAACTTAGGTTAAAAGCTGCAGACTTTTCACGATGAACGCCCCTATCACCCTCGACGAACAAACTGCTTTTACCGACGAAACAAGGCACGGAGAAGCGCGCATCCGCGAAATTCCCTACAACTACACCTCGTTTTCCGATCGGGAAGTGGTCATTCGCCTGCTCGGCGTGCGTGCCTGGAATCTGTTGAGCCATCTGCGTGGCGAGCGGCGCACAGGCCGGTCGGCGCGCATGCTGTATGAAGTGCTGGGCGATGTCTGGGTGGTGCAGCGTAACCCCTATCTGCAGGACGATCTGCTGGACAATCCGAAACGTCGCAGGTTGCTGGTCGATGCGTTGCAGCACCGACTCGCGGAGGTGGAAAGGCGCCGTACGCCCGAGATCGACGGCCCGCGCGATGCGATCGTGGGTGAGTTGCTTGGGTCGGCACGGGAAGCGGTCAGCCAATTTTCCGCCTCATTTGAAGAGATATCCAACATGCGCCGCCAAGCGGCGCGCAAGCTGCGCAAGCTGACCCTGAAAGACAACATCAAGTTCGACGGGCTGTCGCGCGTCTCGCACGTGACCGATGCGACAGACTGGCGCGTGGAGTACCCATTTGTGGTGCTGACGCCGGATACCGAAGGCGAAATGGCGGGTTTGGTCAAGGCTTGCATCGATCTGGGGCTGACGATTGTCCCGCGTGGGGGCGGTACTGGCTACACCGGGGGCGCAATTCCGCTGAGCTGGAAATCGGCTGTCATCAATACCGAGAAGCTGGAGGCGATGAGCGAGGTGGAACTGGTGTCGCTACCGGGCGTCGCCGACCCCGTGGCGACGGTGTGGACCGAAGCCGGCGTGGTGACCCAGCGCGTGGCCGATGCGGCCGAGCGTGGTGGTTTTGTGTTTGCCGTGGACCCGACTTCCGCCGAGGCATCCTGCATAGGCGGCAATATTGCCATGAATGCGGGCGGCAAGAAAGCCGTGCTCTGGGGCACGGCGCTGGACAACCTCGCCTCCTGGCGCATGGTCACGCCGGATGCCCAGTGGCTCGAAGTGACGCGTCTGGACCACAATTTGGGCAAGATTCACGATGCCGAAATAGCCAGCTTCGAACTCAAGTATTTTGCGGCGGATGGGGAAACCCTGCTGCGCTCTGAACGGCTGGACATTCCGGGCAAGCGTTTTCGCAAGGAAGGTCTTGGCAAGGACGTCACGGACAAGTTCCTGAGCGGCCTGCCAGGCATCCAGAAAGAGGGTTGCGACGGCCTGATCACCAGCGCGCGCTGGATTGTGCACCGCATGCCCGCGCACATCCGCACAGTTTGCATGGAGTTTTTTGGCAATGCCAGGGATGCTGTGCCGAGCATTGTCGAAATCAAGGATTTCATGTTTGCCGAGCAAAAGCGCGGCGGTGCGATTTTGGCCGGACTGGAGCATCTGGACGACCGCTACCTGCGCGCAGTTGGCTATGCCACCAAGTCCAGGCGCGGCAGTTTGCCCAAGATGGTTCTGGTGGGTGACATCGCGGGTGACGACGCCGATGACGTCGCCCGTGCCGCCAGTGAAATTGTCCGCATCGCCAATTCGCGCAGCGGCGAGGGTTTCGTTGCCATCAGTAGCGAAGCGCGCAAGAAATTCTGGCTCGACCGCAAGAAAACGGCGGCCATTTCCAGGCACACCAATGCCTTCAAGATCAATGAGGATGTGGTCATCCCGCTGCCGCGAATGGCCGAGTACACCGACGGTATTGAGCAGATCAATATTGAATTGAGCCTGCGCAACAAGATCAGGCTGTGTGATGAGCTGGACGCGTTCTTCCGCCAGGGCAATTTGCCTTTGGGCAAGGCTGAGGACGCGAGCGAGATTCCTTCCGCCGAACTGATGGAGGGCAGGGTAGGGCAGGCAGTTGCGCTCATCGCCGATGTGCGCGGTTTGTGGTCTGGCTGGCTGCAGGGTGTGACAGCGCTTTTCCCGCAACTGCAGGACCACACGCTGCGCGCCAGCTGGAAAGCCCAGATTCGCGCCCCGCTGCAAACTATTTTCAGCGGCGGCGCTTTCAAGCCGATCCTTGAAGAATGCAGTGCGATTCACAAGCGCGTGCTCAAGGGCCGCGTCTGGGCTGCGCTGCACATGCATGCGGGCGACGGCAATGTCCACACCAATTTGCCAGTGAACAGCGACGACTACGAAATGCTGCAGACCGCGCGCGAGGCGGTGGCGCGCATCATGCTGCTGGCGCGCTCGCTCGATGGCGTGATTTCCGGCGAGCACGGCATAGGCATCACCAAGCTCGAATTCCTGACCGACGAGGAACTGCGCCCGTTTGCCGAGTACAAGCGCCAGATCGATCCGGAAGGGCGTTTCAACAAAGGAAAATTGCTACGAAACGAAGAGCATATTACGCCCGTTAGCAAAGGGCTGGCGGCGGATTTGACCAATGCCTACACGCCGAGCTTCGGTTTGATGGGACACGAGTCGCTGATCATGCAGCAAAGCGACATCGGCGCCATTGCCAACAGCGTGAAGGATTGCCTGCGTTGCGGCAAATGCAAGCCGGTGTGCGCCACGCACGTGCCGCGCGCCAACCTGCTCTACAGCCCGCGCAACAAGATTTTGGCGACCTCGCTGCTGGTTGAGGCCTTTTTGTACGAGGAGCAGACCCGGCGCGGCGTCAGCATCAAACACTGGGAAGAGTTTGAGGATGTGGCCGACCACTGCACGGTATGCCACAAGTGCCTGAGCCCCTGCCCGGTGGATATCGATTTTGGCGATGTCTCGATGAACATGCGCAATTTGCTGCGCAAGATGGGCCGCAAATCCTTCAGGCCAGGCAATGCCGCCGCCATGTTTTTCCTCAATGCCACCAGTCCGCAAACCATCAAGCTGATGCGCAGCGCCATGGTGGGAGTGGGTTTCAAGGCGCAGCGTCTGGCCAACGATTTGCTGCGCGGCCTGGCGCGCAAGCAGACAGCCAGGCCGGCAGCCACCGTGGGCAAAGCACCGGTGAAAGAGCAGGTGATTCACTTCATCAACAAGAAGATGCCTGGCGGCCTGCCCAAGAAGACCGCGCGAGCGCTGCTCGACATTGAAGACAAGGACTACGTTCCCATCATTCGCAATCCGGGCAGCACTACTGCTGAGACTGAAGCAGTGTTTTATTTCCCCGGTTGCGGCTCCGAGCGCCTGTTCAGCCAGGTCGGCCTGGCGACGCAGGCCATGCTCTGGCACGCTGGGGTGCAGACCGTGCTGCCGCCGGGTTACCTGTGCTGTGGCTATCCGCAGCGCGGCAGCGGCCAGTTCGAGAAGGCCGAGAAGATGATTACCGACAATCGCGTGCTGTTCCACCGGGTGGCCAACACGCTGAACTACCTCGACATCAAGACCGTGCTGGTGAGTTGCGGCACCTGCCATGACCAGTTGCAGGGCTATGGGTTTGACCAGATATTTCCGGGCAGCCGCATCATGGATATTCATGAATACCTGCTCGAAAAGGGCGTTACCCTGCCTGCGGGACAGGGCGGGTTTCTTTACCACGAGCCATGCCACAACCCGATGAAGCTGGGCGACTCCAT
>JAHFQQ010000287.1 GCA_023259235.1 Polaromonas sp.
AGCATCAGCACCTTCGGGGTGTCATAGAGGAAAAACTGCAGCGCCCCGCCCAAGTGGCTGGCCGGGTCCACTGGCAACGATGCCACCATGGCTTCGGCAGCAGGATTGAGCGTTTGATACAGCGCCAGCCAGATGATGGCGGCCAGGACCAGAAAGACGACGGGCTGGCGCTTGGGCCAGCGCTGAAGGGATGACGTGCGAGTGTTCATGCGAGTGAAGACGAATGAGCGGCTGAAAAGACGCAAAAACCCCCAAATAAGACGCGGATTAACGGAAACCTCTGAAAAAGTCAACTTCGCGGCACAAAATCCGTGACATGGCCCGCGTCATCCAGTTGCACCTGGCAGGCTTGCGTCATGTGCGCTTTCAGGCGGCGGCGGGCACGTTGCAGCCGTGACTTGGCAGCGCTCAGACTCAACCCGTTCGCCGTGGCAAAATCCGCTTGGGGAACGCCTTGCAGGTCGCATTGGGTAATGGCGTCGCGGTCTTCGTTGCTCAACTCAGCCAGCACACGCGGCAGACAGGCGGTGAGGCGATCAACCGTGCCGATGTCCTCCTCCGGTGCCGCCAGGTCCTCGGGTACTTCCACCGTTTCCCGTGCCACACGCAAGCGGTCGGCCAGCGTGTTGCGTGCGACTTCAAACAGCCAGGCGCGCGCGTTATGCACGGAGCAAAAGCGCTCACCCTGGCGCAGCGCCTTGAGGAACAGGTCCTGCAACAAGTCATCAGCTTCCGCCGGGTTGTTCACATGGCGGCGTGTCCAGTGACGCAATTCGGCTTCGTGAGCGCTCCAGGCAGTGGTCAGGCAGTTCATGGGGAGTCAATGGCGTGTGTCTGGCGATCCTGGCAGTTGACTAGCGGCTTCGCGAGTGCTTACTCATGCCTGAGTGCCTCAATCGGGTCCATGCGGGCGGCGCGCCTGGCTGGAAAGTAGCCAAACACGACACCGATGGCGGCTGAGAACACCAATGACAACAGATTGATCGCAATGTTAAACAGATAGGGCACGGCCATCACGCTGGCCAGCACCCAGGACGCGGCGGTGGCAATGACGATGCCCACCAGACCGCCCAGGGCCGACAGCACCACCGCCTCAATCAAAAACTGCAGCAGCACCTCGCGCTCCAGCGCGCCGACGGCCAGGCGCAGACCGATTTCGCGCGTGCGCTCGGTGACGCTGACCAGCATGATATTCATGATGCCGATGCCGCCGACCAGCAGGCTCACAGCCGCCACCGCTCCAAGCAGTGTGGTCATGACCTTCGTCGTGCCTGACAGGGCATCAGCGATTTGTTGTGTGTCCAGAATGTTGAAGTTGTCATCGTCGCCTTCGGCGAGCTTGCGGCGCTCGCGCAAGAGTTCACGCAGGCTGGCCTTCAGCCGCGTGCTGTCGCTGCCATCCTGCATCGACACCAGCAGGGTGGGCAAGCGCTGGTTGCCAGTGACTCGGCGCTGCAGTGTATGCAAGGGGACCACCACCGTGTCGTCCTGGTCGTTGCCCATGCCTCCCTGGCCCTTGGACAGCAGCACGCCCACCACGCTGCAGGAGAACTGTTTGATGCGCAGCTGCTCGCCCAATCCCGTCTGGCCCACCGCGCCCCCGTAAATTTCGCGCCGCACCGTTTCCCCGATAATGCACACGGCTGCACCAGCGGTTTGCTCGTCGTCTGTAAACATGCGCCCGGAGACCAGTTTCCAGTTGCCGATACCAAACCAGGCGTTGGTGCTGCCGATCACGCTGGTGGCCCAGTTGCGGCCGTTGCCGACCACCGTGACGGCAGCCCGGCCCTCGGGCGCCGCCGCCGCGACACCACCGATCTCGGCCTGAATGGCTGGCGCATCAGTTTCCTTGAATTGCGGTATGCCAACCCCGCCGCCACCGCCGCCAGGCCCGAGGCGCTGGCCGAGACGAACCATCAGCAGGTTGCTGCCGAGGCTCGATATCTGGGATTGCACCGCCTGCGTGGCGCCTTTCCCCAGCGTGACCATTGTGATCACCGCGCTGACGCCGATCACGATGCCAAGAATGGTCAGGAAAGATCGCAGCAGATTGCGCTGGATCGAGCGCAGTGCCAGCAGGAGTGTGCTTAGCAGCATTAGATGGTCTCCGCAGGGAGGGGTGCTGAAGCAATGGGCGCCGCAGTGACAGGGTGCGGATTCGGCATGTCGCTGAAAATGCTGCCATCGACGAAGTGGATCAGGCGCCGCGCATAGGCCGCCATGTCAGGCTCGTGCGTCACCATCAGCACGGTGATGCCATGGTCCTTGTTCAGTGCCAGCAGCAGACCCATGATCTCGTGGCTGCGCTGGGTGTCAAGGTTGCCGGTAGGCTCGTCGGCCAGCACAACCGCTGGAGCGGTGACGATGGCGCGTGCGATGGCCACTCGCTGCTGCTGCCCGCCAGAGAGCTCGGCAGGCGTGTGGTGTTCCCAGCCCCCAAGGCCTACCGCTTGCAGGGCTTTGGCCGCAGCGTCGCGCCGCACGCTTGGGTTGTCGCCGCGGTATAGAAGTGGCAGCTCCACGTTCTCCTGTGCAGAGGTGCGCGCCAGCAGGTTGAAGCCCTGGAAGACGAAGCCCAGGTAGCGCCGGCGCAGCCGCGCCCGTTGGTCACGCGAGAGCGCCTCCACATGCGCTCCCTTGAAAAGGTACTGACCGGCGCTGGGTGTGTCCAGACAGCCCAGAATGTTCATCGCGGTAGATTTTCCTGAACCGCTGGGCCCCATAATCGCAACGAACTCGCCGGCCGTGATGTCCATATCGATACTTTTTAATGCCATCAACTCGGTCATGCCTGCGCCGTACTTTTTACTAATGCCGCGCAGACTGATAAGTAGCTCGCTCACTTGGCCGCCGCCGACTTCTGGTCGGTGATCACTTCCATGCCCGCCTGCAGTTCGCCACCCGTGATCTCGGTCATGCGGCCGTCGCTGATACCCGGCGTCACCGCCACGGCGACAGCGTCGCCCTTCCCGCCCTTTGGCAGCACCCACACCTGCTTCGCCGCCGCGGTGCTGGCGCCTGCGGCGGCCGATTTGCGCGTGGTGCTTCGCGGTATGCTGGGCACCAGGCTCGAAGCGAATCCTTTCTTGGCCGTTGGCTCTGTTGGCGTGGTGGGCGTAAAGCGCAGTGCCGCGTTGGGCACCAGCAGCACATCGTTGCGTTGCATGGCGGTGATGGTGGCGGTAGCGGTCATGCCCGGCCTCAGGCTCAGATCGGTGTTGTCCACGTCCAGGTAAGTCAGGTAGGTGACGACGTTGTCCGTGATGGTGGAGCCAAAGCCAACGCGGGTAATGCGTGCCGGAAATTTTCGGGTTGGGTAGGCGCTGACGGTGAAGGTGGCGTCCTGCCCTATCTTGACCGAGCCGACGTCAGCCTCATCCACGTAGACCCACAGGCGCAGCTTGGCCAAATCCTCGGCCACGGTGAAGAGCGTCACTGCCTGCAGCGATGCGGCCACAGCATTGCCCGGATCCACCGCGCGAGTGAGCACGACGCCGTCGGCAGGCGCTTTGATCGATGATTTCGTCAAGTTGATCTGGTCGGTAGACAGCGCCGCCTGCGCGTCGCTAACGCCAGCGCGAGCGCTGGCATCGTCGGCGATCGCACGGTCGAGCGTGGCCCGGCCAGTGTCGAGCTCGGTTTTGGCCGGCACCTTGCCGCCCGACAGGCGTGCCACATCTTCGAGCCGCGCCAGGCCTGCCCGCGCCTCGGTGACGGTGGCCGCCGTCTGGTCAACCTTGGCTTTGGCGGCTGCGAGCGCGGCCTGTGAGCGCAGCACCTGGTCGTTTAACTTGGCGGGGTCCAGTTCGACCAGCACCTGCCCCTTTTTGATCTGGTCGTTGACGTCGACGTTGACCTTGAGCACCGTGCCCGAGAGCTCACTGCCGATGTTGATCGATCGCGTCGGCTGGA
>JAHFQQ010000044.1 GCA_023259235.1 Polaromonas sp.
CCGCGGTCGCGGCTTTCAGCGCCTCGATATTGTTGAGCGGAACGCGAATAAAGCCCTCGACCAGCGGGCCAAAACCGGCCTGTACCCTGGGGTTGCCGGTGGCGCTCAGGGTGGCAATGCTGCGGCCATGAAAGGCTTTCTCATAGACCACGATTTCAGGCCTTTCGATGCCCTTGTCATGGCCGAATTTGCGCGCCAGTTTCAGCGCGGCCTCGTTCGCTTCCAGGCCGGTGGAGCAGAAAAACACGTTTTCAAGGCCCGACAGCGCCACCAGTTTGGCCGCCAGCGTTTCCTGTAAGGGCACGTGGTAGTAGATGGAGGTGTGGATAAGCCTGCTGATCTGGTCCTGCAGGGCAGGCACCAGTTGGGGATGGTTATGCCCCAGCGTGTTGACGGCAATGCCGCCCAGTGCATCGAGGTAGGACTTGCCATTGATATCCCAGACGCGGCAGCCCTGGCCGTGCGACAGTGCGATCGGCAGTCGGGCGTAGGTGTTCATCACGTGGGGCGATGCGGCTTCGATGTGGCCGGGAACAGCAGCGGTCATTGTGGAAACTCCAGGGACATTGGCAAAAAAGAAAAAGGCCGCGCCACCCCGCGCCGGCCCTGATGTTATTTTAGGCGCAGGACTGGCGGTCTTTCGTGAAAATCGCGCATCGCAGTGATGCCGCGGCGCGATACCCCGGGCGCAGTGTCGAAGTCGCCCTGAGTCTTATATAAGATAGAATAGTTGTGCGGTGCAGCATGGGGGTCATATCCGTACCCCCTGGCCCGCAAAAATACCTTCCATCCGATGGTCTCCAAATCTGCCAAAGAGGTCTTCATTCAGGGCATTACCCATGATGGCAGAACCTTTCGGCCGAGCGACTGGGCTGATCGATTGTGCGGTGTAATGAGCCAGTTTCGCCCTGACGGGTCCAAACCGGGCGGCCACCTGACCTATTCACCCTGGTGCGTTCCCACGTCGATCAACGGCGTCAAGTGCGTGGTGGTCAATGCCGAGTTGCGCGATGCCGAACCGATGGCCTGGGATTTCGTGATCAATTTCGCCAGGGACAACAGCCTGCAGATGGCCGAAGCCTGCCTGGTTCCGGATTTGTCCGCGCGCTGAGGCGCGGCGAACCTACAAAAAAGCCGCCAGAGCGTGACACTCTGGCGGCTTTTTGCTTTGCTGGCAGCGCACCCTACAAAACGGCAGACCGCATCTTCAACACGATGCAGCCCGGGCGGTTTGCCTGATTGCTCAGGCGGCTTTGGTTTCGGCGCTTGCCAGGGCCAGGGCTTTCACCTTGGCAGACAGGCGGCTTTTATCGCGTGCGGCCTTGTTCTTGTGGAAGATGCCCTTGTCGGCAACCGTGTCAACGATGCTCTGTGCCTTGGCAAAGAGTTCGGTGGCTTTGGTCTTGTCACCGGCAAGAACGGCCTTCTCGACGTTTTTCACGGCGGTGCGGTATCTGGAGCGCAGCGATGTGTTCGCTGCGTTGAGCTTGACGTCCTGGCGGACGCGTTTGCGGCCGGAGGCAAGGCGCGGGTTCTTTTTCTTGGGTTTGGCAGTAGCCATATATGAGTTCCTTTAATCCAGGGAGGAGTCTTTGGATGATGCTAGCAAAGCTTTTTATTATACGATAACGCCTCGCATCGGCCTCGCGCGAGGCTGACGGCGAACTGCTGGCGCGCCTGGGCCAGACCGCCTGACTGGCGGCGCCAGCGCTTGCGGATCGGGAGTTTGACGGCCTCGCATAAACTCCTGCTGTGTCACTTTTCAAAGCCGCCTCCACCGTTTCCCTGTTCACGCTGGTTTCGCGCGTCACCGGCCTTATCCGCGATCTACTCATGGCCTCTGTGTTTGGCGTCAGCGTCATGACCGATGCCTTCTATGTAGCCTTCCGCATCCCCAACCTGTTCCGACGCGTGCTTGGCGAAGGCGCCTTCAGCCAGGCCTTCGTGCCGGTGCTCGCGGCTTGCAAGGCTCAGCAGGGCGAGGCCGGTGCCAGGCAACTGATCGACCGGGTCGCGACCTTGCTGGTCTGGACGTTGGTGTTGCTGTGCGTTGCCGGCGTGGTGGCCGCGCCGCTGATGGTGTGGGCCATGGCGAGCGGCCTGAAGCCGCAGGGATACAACGCTGCAGTGATTATGACGCGGTGGATGTTCCCTTACATCGGCTTCATGTCGCTGGTCGCGCTGGCCGGCGGCATTCTCAATACCTGGCGAAAGTTCGCCGTGCCTGCGGCCTCTCCGGTGCTGCTGAATGTGGCGCTGATCGGCTCCATCATACTGGGCGCGCCCTGGTTCGAACGGCATGGCATTGAGCCGATCTACGCCCAATGCGTGGGGGTAATGGTTGGTGGCGCGTTGCAACTGGGCCTGCAACTGCCCGCGCTGCTGAGCCTGGGGCTGTTGCCGCGGATCGGCGCCAGCGCTGCTGCCCTGCGCCAAGCCTGGGCCGATCCGGGCACGCGCAAGGTGCTCGGCCTGATGTTGCCGGCCCTGCTGGGTGTGAGCGTCGCGCAGATATCGCTGCTGATCAACACCCAAATTGCCTCGTACCTGGCCACCGGCAGCGTGAGTTGGATCACCTACGCCGATCGTCTCATGGAGTTTCCCACCGCCCTGCTGGGAGTGGCCTTGGGGGTGGTGCTGATGCCGGAGCTGGCCGAGGCGCGCGGCAGTCAGGATGAGCTGCGCTACTCCGCCACGCTCGACTGGGGCCTGCGACTGGTTGTTCTCCTTTCGGTGCCCTGTGCCGTGGCCCTGCTGGTCTTCTCGCAGCCGCTGGTCGCGGTGCTCTTTCACTATGGCGAGTTTCGTGAACTTGACGTTCAGCGCACCACGGCGGCGCTGGCGAACTACGGCGTGGGACTGCTCGGCATCGTGGCCATCAAGGTACTTGCGCCAGGTTTCTATGCCAGCCACGACATGCGCACGCCGATGCGTATTGCCGTGGTGGTGCTTGTGTTCACGCAGGTGCTCAACTATTTTCTGGTGCCGCTGCTTCAGCATGCGGCCCTGACGCTGTCAATTGGCATCGGCGCCCTGGTTAATGCACTGTGGCTGCTGCTGGTTCTGGTGCGGCGCGGCAGTTACAGGCCGGCGCCTGGCTGGCCTATGTTTGCATTGCAGGTGCTGGTGGCCTGCGCGCTGCTGGCGGTGTTTTTGCTGTGGGCGGCACAAAGCGTGAACTGGATTGGCCTTAAAAGCCATTATTTTCAGAGAATTGGCTATCTAGCCCTGGTTTTGTGTGCTTCAGCTGCTATATATTTTGCAGCTCTCCGGATTTTCGGCCTGAAGCTGCGCCAATTGCTGCGGCGCTGACCGGGTGAGTGGCCGGCCCGCAGCCGCTGCAGCGCTGCGCACGGTGCGCCGGATTGTGAGAAAGTAGCGTCATGCAATTAAATCTGGCCGTGCCGTCCCCGCTGCAGTACTTTACAAGCCTGGTGCAATGTGATGCCCATTTTCCCTTGCTGGAAGCGGCCATCAGCCTGGCGCAGGACGAATACCCCACTCTGGATGTGCAGCAGGTGCTTGGCGATGTGGATCAACTGCAGGCCCGGCTCAAACGTCGGGTGGCCCGGGATGCGCCGGCGCTGCAACGCTTGCGTGCGCTGAACCAGTTCTTTTTTCGTGACTTGAACTTCGGCGGCAATGTCAATGATTACTACGACCCCGACAACAGTTACCTGAACGCCGTGCTGCGCACGCGGCGCGGTATCCCCATCTCACTGGCGGTACTGTGGCTGGAACTGGCCGCCGGGCTGGGCCTGAACGCGCGCGGCGTGGCCTTTCCAGGGCACTTCATGGTCAAGATCAATTTGCCCAAGGGCCAGGTGGTGATCGATCCATTCAGCGGCCAGTCCCTGAGCCGCGAGGAACTGGCCGAGCGGCTCGAGCCCTACCGCCAGCGCGGCGGCATGCGCGATGAATTTGAGGTGCCGATGGGGCTGTACCTGCAGGCTGCGCCGCCGCGTGAAATTATCGGCCGCATGCTGCGCAATCTACAGGACATACACAAGACCCAGAAAGACTGGGCGCGGCTGATTGCCGTGCAACACCGCCTGATTGTGCTGCAGCCCGACGCCTGGCCCGAGTACCGCGACCGCGGCCTGGCTTGGGCGGCGCAGGGTGAGGTGGCGAGCGCGGTGGCCGATCTGGAAACCTACCTGGCGCATGCTGACGATGCGCTGGATATTGACGCCGTGTCCGAACGCCTGGCGCAGTTGCGCCGCGCCAGCCACTGAAATCTCAAGAAAATTTGGCTCCAGCCAAGTTGAATACTGTGTTTACAACTATCTATTTGATAGCTGTTTCGGGCTGGAGGGCGTGCCTGGTCCGGCAAACTGGTGCCATGCCCGGCGCAGTTGGGTGTCCGAACTGAAACCTGCCATTTCGGCGGCATGGGTCACGTTGTGGCCTGACTGCAATGCAGCCTGCGCCATGGCCAGCCGGATTCGGCGCAGGTACTGCAGCGGCGCGATGCCGGCGTGCTCCAGAAACAGGCGCGTCAGGTGGCGCGGCGAGGTGTGTGCCACATCGGCCATGCGTGGCACGGTCCAGCCAGTTTGGGGCTGCTGGCTCACCGCGTCCTGCACCCGGTGCAGAGCCGGGTGAATGTGGCTGCGCCAGGCCAGAAAGGGCGAGAGCTCGGGGTCTTGCGGGCCGCGCCGCAGCGCCACCACCATGGTCTGCGCCACCTGAGCGGCCAGCGCCGGGCTGCACACAGCGCTGATGCGGTGCAGCATCAGGTCAATGCCGGTGGTGACGCCCGCGCTGCTGAAAACCGGCCCGTCTTCGACAAACACCCGATTGGCAACCACATCGCATTGCGGCTCCACGCGCTGCAATTCGTCCAGGTGCTGGTGGTGTGTGGTGGCGCGCCGCCCGGCCAGCAAGCCGGCGTGGGCGGCCAGCACCGAACCGGCGCAGACGGTGACAAGTTCGACCTGGCCGGTGGCCAGACGCAGGCCGCGCAGCCAGTGCAGCACGGCGCGTGATGCATCAGAGTCCACCCCAATGGCGCCCCCTGGCTGGCCCACCAGTACCACCCAGCACGGCGGCGCCATGTTCAGCGCAGGCAAGGGTTCCAAACCCGTCAGGGCCACGCCCACCGACGTGAGTGATGTAGGGTTGGGGCCGACAAAGTGCAGTGCAAAGCGCGCAGCCTGGCCTTGCGCCAGCATCCCCTGGTTGGCGATGCGCAAGGCCTCTGCGGGCCCGGCCCAGTCCAGCACCAAACTAACGGGCAGCAGTACAAAAAAGACGTCGATCACATCGGTGTTGCCGGATGGAGCCATGTGGATGCTCTCATTTTCATGACAGCGCCACGTCGGCGCTGGCGCGCTGCAAGGCCTGCTCGACCGTGCAGATCGTGGCAAAGCGGTCCTTCAGAACGGTCGCGGTGCGCGCCTTGATGTCAGCGGCGTTCAGGGGGCTGCCGTCGGGCTGCCGCATGTCATAGGTGAGCGTGGCGTCTGGCACGTAGTCAACAGTCCAGCCCAGATCGGAAGCATGGCGGGCCGTGGTTTCGCAGCATTGCTCGGTGCGGATGCCGCTGATGATGAGCCGACCGATGCCGTTCTTCGTCAGCCACACGTCGAGCCCGGTGCCGACCAGCGCGCTGTGCCGGTCTTTGTGGAATGTGGCGGCCGCGGTGAAATCCGTCAAACCTTTCAGCGGCTCGACATGGCCGGATTCCAGCGCAAACGGGTTGCTGGCGATTTTGGGGCCATCCACATGCAGCACCCGCACCACCGGCACGCCATGGGTCACGCAGCCCGCAATCAGCGCATTTTGCGCCGCCAGATAGGCCGGCATGTCGCGCTCGGTGGAATACGGCCGATGACGGAAGGATTCCTGCGCATCAATCACAATCAGACAGGTTTTCATGACAAGACTTCCTTTGCAGAAGAGGTTGAAGCCCTTATTTTTACGGGATCATGATGACTTGTCCGCTCTGGGCCGGACATATTTCGATCAAATCAGGACATATTGTCCCGCTTGTGGGCCGCGCCCGCATCAGCGCCACGGCCATAAAGCATGGAATCAGCGCGACCCGGAAAATCGCCCGGAAGTCATTCTCCCGGAGCAGCATCAGCCCCATGGCAACCAGCGGCCAACGAATGCGCCCACGGCATCAAGTGCCCGGCAGGCGCCCTGGCGTGAGCGCGCCGCGACATGGCGCTATCGGGGTTTGACGGCCCGGTCAGCCGACAATGACGGCGGCACCATCGCCCCGTGCCCTAATCAGGCCAATCTCGTAGACTTGCTCACCGGCCTCGCGCAGGGTTTGCGCCGTCGCCTGGGCGTTGCCGGCATCCACCACCACCACCATGCCGATGCCGTTGTTAAACGTGCGGTTCATCTCAAAGTCGGAAATCGCAGCAGTCGCCTGCAGCCAGGCAAACAGTTCGGTTTGCGGCCAACTGCCTTTGGTCAGGTGCGCGGCCGTGCCTTCGGGCAGCACGCGGGGAATGTTTTCCAGCAGGCCGCCGCCGGTGATGTGGGCCAGCGCCTTGATCGGGTGGGCGGCCAGCGCGGCCAGCACGTTCTTGACGTAGAGGCGGGTCGGCTCCATCAGCGCCTGCTTGAAGGGCTTGCCGTCGAGCGTGGCGGGCAGGTCGGCACCGGCGCGCTCGATGCATTTGCGCACCAGGCTGAATCCGTTGGAATGCACGCCGCTGCTGGCCAGGCCGAGCACTACGTCGCCGGGAGTCACGTCCCGGCCGGTCAGGATTTTCGACTTTTCCACTGCGCCGACGGCAAAACCGGCCAGGTCGTATTCGCCGGACGGGTACATACCGGGCATTTCGGCGGTTTCGCCGCCAATCAGGGCGCAGCCGCTCAACTCGCAACCCCGGGCAATGCCGCCAACGACGGCAGCGGCCGTATCGACATCGAGCTTGCCACAGGCGAAATAGTCGAGGAAAAACAGCGGTTCGGCGCCTTGCACCAGCACATCGTTGACGCTCATGGCCACCAGGTCGATGCCCACGGTGTCATGCATGTTCCATTCAAACGCCAGTTTGAGCTTGGTGCCGACGCCGTCGGTGCCGCTCACCAGCACCGGTTCCTTGTAGCGCTTGGGCACCTCGAACAGTGCACCAAAGCCGCCAATGCCCGCCAGCACGCCTTCACGCATGGTCTTTCTGGCCAGCGGTTTGATGCGTTCGACCAGTGCGTCGCCCGCGTCGATGTCAACGCCAGCGTCTTTGTAGCTCAGGGGAGAGGAGGGGGTAGTCATGCTGCGTGGGTGAGTGGGGCTTGGGTACGGTCGGCCTGGGTCTGCGCAGGGGGTGCTGCGCAAGCCCGATAGAATCCAGCTTGAGATTCTAAGGGGTCACTTCCCTGCCGAGCCGTATGCAACTTACATCTACCCAAAAACGCACCGCCGCCTGGTGTCTGATTGCTGCACTGGCGCTGCTGACGCTGTGGCTGCTGGGGCCGGTGCTCGCGCCTTTTGTGGTGGCGGCCGTGCTGGCCTATGTGCTGACGCCCGTGGTAAACAGGATCGACAACATGCTGGGCGGCAAAGTTCCGCGCCTGCTGGCTGTGCTGATAGTCGAGGTTCTGTTTATCCTGATGTTGCTTTCCGTCCTGCTGCTGGTGGTGCCGATTTTCGCCAAGGAACTGCCTTTGATCCGGGCACAGTTGCCGGTGCTGGCCGACCGCGTCAACAACTCGCTGAGCCCGTGGCTGGCGCAGTTTGGCATCCAGGTTACGCTGGACGTTGCCAGCATCAAGGCTTTCATCCTCAAGTACCTCAATACCAATTGGGAAGAAACCATGGGTTCGGTCCTGTCATCGCTCAAGCTCGGCGGAAGCGTCGTGCTCACCATTGCCGGCAATCTGGTGTTGATGCCGGTGGCGCTGTTTTTCCTGCTCAAGGACTGGGACCGCTTTGTCGCCATTTTGATGGACCTCGTGCCGCCGAAACTGCGCGCTTCGTTTGACAGTTTCATGGACGAAGCCGACTCGGTGCTCGGCCAGTACCTGCGCGGCCAACTGCTGGTGATGGGCGTGCTGGCGGTCTATTTCAGCGTAGCGCTCACGCTGTTCGGTTTTGACCTGGCAGTACCGGTAGGAGTATTCACCGGGCTGGCATTTTTCATTCCTTACCTGGGCTTTGGCCTGGGTTTGACACTGGCGATTCTGTCCGGCATCCTGCAGTTTGGCGGACTGTACGGCGTGCTGGTGGTGGCGGGTGTGTATGGCGCCGGGCAGTTGGTGGAGAGCTTTTACCTGACTCCGCGCCTGGTCGGCGAGCGCATCGGCATGCATCCACTGATGGTCATCTTTGCCCTGCTGGCCTTTGCGCAGCTGTTCGGCTTTCTTGGCGTACTGATCGCTTTGCCTGCCAGTGCCGTGCTGCTGGTCGGCATTCGTCGGGCTCGGGCGGGGTACATGGCCAGCAGGCTGTACCAAGGCTAAGACTATGGCCCCCACGCTCCCGGTTTCACCGCGTCACTGCCCCCCGAGGGGGCTGTCTGCCCTTGGGGCGGCCCGGCTGGCAGACCAGCAATGAAGCAGATGGCGCTGGATATCGGACTGGCTTCCTCTCCGTCGTTTTCCAATTTTTTCGGCGGGCCTAATGAATCCGTGCTCAAGCACCTTGAACTATGGGCCGGCAACAGTCTGCGCTCGCCGGTTCCCATTTATCTCTGGGGCGACGCGGCCTGCGGCAAGACCCATTTGCTCAGGGCGGTTCGCGAAGCGCTGCGCGAGCAGGGCGCGGCAAGCGGCTGGATCGATGCTTCGGTGCTGGAGCCGCCTGCATTCAACGAATCCTGGGCCGCCGTGATTCTGGACGACTGCCACCTTTACACGGCGGTGCAGCAACAGGCGGCTTTCAACTGGTTTGTCAACGCGCTCAATGCCGCCGACGGACATCCGCGCTGGGTGCTGGCGGCCGGCAACGTGCCGCCGGCAGATCTGGCGCTGCGGGAGGATTTGCGCACGCGCCTGGGCTGGGGCCATGTGTTCGCCCTGCACGCCCTGACCGAAACCGAGCGGCGCGCGGTGCTCAGGCGCGAAGCCGATGCACGCGGCGTATTTCTGAGCGACGAGGTCATGGACTTCATGCTGAGGCGTTTTTCACGGGACTTGGGGAACCTCATGCAGCTGCTCGATCAACTGGACGGCTACGCCCTGCGAACCCAGCGGGCCGTCACCATTCCGTTGATCAAATCGATGCTGGAGAGTGCATGACAGCGAAAAAAAAGATTGCGTTGTTCGATCTGGACTACACCCTGATTCCGATCGATTCCGATTACGAATGGGGCGAATTCACGATTGCGCTGGGCTGGTGCGATGCTACCCAATTCAAGCGCCGTAACGCCGAATTCTTTGCGCAATACCGAGCCGGAACACTTGATGTCCACGACTATGTGCGCTTTGCCACCCAGGCCATGCGGGAGCAGGGCGCCATAAAATCAGTCGCTGCACAGGCCCGCTTCATGGAGGAGGTGGTGCAAAAGGCCATTACAGGGCAGGCTAGGGCACTGCTCGAAAAACACCGTGCGGAGGGCGACGAGTTGGTGATCGTGACGGCCACCAATGAATTCGTAACGCGCCCGATTGCCGAGGCCTTTGGCGTGCAGGAGCTGATTGCCGTCGAGCTGGAGCGTGACGCACAGGGCTGGCTCGTGGGGGAAATCAAGGGCACGCCCTCGTTCCGGGAGGGCAAGGTCACCCGGGTGGAACAATGGCTGGCCGCGCGCAGCCTGGGTTGGGACGAGGTGGAAACCACGTTTTATACCGACTCCATGAACGATCTGGCGCTGCTGGAAAAAGCCACGCACCCGGTGGCCACCAACCCCGATGAGCGCCTGCGCGCCCTCGCCACGGCGCGGGGATGGCGCATACTTGACCTGTTTTAGCGAGTGAAGATGGGGGTTCGGGTTCGGACAGCCTTCACCGCGGAGGAAGCGGAGCAAGAGAAGAAGGCAGATCAAGGTATTGAATGGTTTCCATATTGAAATATTTTTCCCGGTGTCCTCCATTCCTCCGCTGTGAATGACTTTTTCGAACGAGGTTTCAGCTCAAAATGTTGGGGACAGAGCGGACTCACTTTGTGTGGCCGCGGTCTGACCGCAAGGAAATATGATTAAAAAATTTATTGACAAGCTGTTTGGAAAATCAACTGGCACAGGATCTGGCGCCAGCCGGATCGGGAAATCACCCCTCGGAAAACGCCAGGAAGTCGGTCCCAAGGAACACGGGATCGATCCCGCCCTGGTGGACGACCGCGCCATGGACGTGGTGCATACCCTCAAGCAAGCGGGCTTTGAGGCCTACATTGTGGGCGGTGCAGTGCGCGACCTGCTGGTTGGCCTGCGCCCGAAAGACTTTGACGTCGCGACCGACGCCACTCCCGAGCAGGTCAAGGCGCTGTTTCGCCGGGCCTTCATCATTGGCCGGCGTTTTCGCATCGTACACGTCGTCTATGGCCGTGGCCGCGAGCATGAAGTGATAGAGGTCTCGACCTTCCGCGCGCACCTGGACAGCAGCGAGGCAAGCCAGGTCGGTGGCAATGAGCGCACCAGCAAGAGCGAACTGGCCGGCATGAAGCACGCCGTGCATGCCTCGGGACGGGTGCTGCGCGACAACGTCTGGGGCCCGATGGAGGAGGATGCCGCGCGCCGCGACTTCACCATCAACGCCATGTATTACGATCCCGAAACGCAGATCGTCGTGGATTACCACAACGGCATCAGGGACTCGAAGAAAAAAATCATCCGCATGATTGGCAATCCGGCCGTGCGTTACCGGGAAGACCCGGTGCGCATCATTCGCGCCGTGCGCTTTGCGGCCAAGCTCGATGCGCTGGGCTTCCGGTTCGAGGGCAAGACTTCGGCGCCACTGCGCGAGATGACCGGCTTGCTGGCCGACGTGCCGCAGTCGCGCATGTTCGATGAAATGCTCAAACTGCTGCAAACCGGCCATTCGCTGGCCAGCATTGCGCAGCTCAAATCCCTCGGGCTGGGCACCGGGATTTATCCGCTGCTTGACGTGGTGGTCGAGATGGCTGACCAGCCGCTCCTCAATCTCGCCTTGCTGGACACCGACCGCCGCGTCGGTGAAGGCAAGCCGGTGGCTCCCAGTTTCTTGCTGTCGTGCGTGCTCTGGTCCGACGTCCGTAGCGGCTGGGAGCAGCGCCGCCAGGGTGGCGAGCCGGTCATGCCGGCGCTGCAGGATGCGATCGACGATTCCTTCAACGCCCGGATTGGCGATGTTTCCGGCCGCGGCAAGCTGGGCATCGACATGCGCGAGATCTGGAGCATGCAGCCGCGCTTTGAAAAGCGCGTGGGCAGCTCGCCTTACTCGCTGCTGGAGCAGCCGCGTTTTCGCGCCGGATTCGATTTCATGCGCCTGCGCGCGCAAACCGGTGAAATCGACACGGAGCTGGCCGAGTGGTGGGAGAAGTTCAGCACCGCTTATGACGACGAACGCCACGCCATGATTGAAGAGGTACGCCAGATGCAGCTGAAAAAGCCGCCGCCGCGCGCCAGGGTGAAACGCGCTGATACCGGGAGCGCATTGAGTACGCCGCCCGGTGCACACCACATGGCCCCCGATCAGACCGGGGCGTCGCCGGATCAGGGCGACATGGCGCCAGTCAAGAAGCGCCGGCGCCGCCGCAAGCCCACAAATCGTGTCAACGCCGATTCGGCACAAGGCGCCGCAGGTGCCAGCGAGCCATCTTCATCGGATGCCGGCCCGGACACTTGAACCGGGCCGCGCTGTCATGGGTAGGGCGAGGCGCCAGCCAATCGGCGCGTCGATCCGGCGCATGTGACATGGTGACCGCCTGCATCGCGCTGGGGGCCAATCTTGGCGATGCCGTGGCGGCGCTGCGTCAGGCAGTCATGGCGATGGACTCCCTGCCTTTGACCAGCGTGCGCACAATTTCCAGTCTTTACCGGACTGCGCCGCTGGCCACCGATTCGGGCGGTGAGGTTAAGGCACCCGGTTTCGACTACATCAATGCGGTAGCTGTCCTGGAAACCGGCTTGACCGCGCCCGCGCTGCTCGGGCACCTGCAGCGGATCGAGCAGCTTGCCGGACGCGAACGACCTTACCGCAACGCGCCGCGCACGCTGGACCTGGACCTGCTCCTGTATGGCAGCGCCCGCATCGATTCAGCAAGTCTGGTGGTGCCGCATCCGCGCATGCTGCGGCGTGCCTTCGTGCTGGTGCCGCTGGCTGAAATCGCACCGGATCTGGTCGCAGCTGAACAGCTCCGGGCGGTTGGGCATCAGGTGATCGAGCGCCTGGGGCCTTTTCCTGTTTCCGGTGCCCCAGGAAGCGTGCCCGAGTGAAGGCTTGTCTTCAGGGCGCAAGCCGTTCGCGCAGCCAGCTGCCATCGCCCTGCAGCGTGTAGCGCAGACGGTCGTGCAGGCGGCTTTTCCGGCCTTGCCAGAATTGCCAGTTGTCGGGCTTGAGGCGGTAGCCGCCCCAATGCGGCGGGCGTGGCGGCTGCAGCAGGAATTTGGCCGCGTACTTCGCGGCATTGGTGAGCAGCACGCTGCGGCTGGCAATTACCTCGCTTTGCGGACTGGCCCAGGCACCGATGCGTGAATCGAGCGGCCTGCCATTGAAGTAGTCATCGCTTTCCTTGTCAGATACCTTTTCAACCACGCCTTCAATGCGCACCACGCGTTCCAGCTCAACCCAGTGAAACTGCAGTGCAGCATAAGGGTTGCCGGCCAGTTCCTGGCCCTTGCGGCTGCCATAGTTGGTAAACCAGACAATGCCGCGCGCGTCAAAGCCCTTGATCAGCACAACGCGGGTGGATGGGCGCAGGTTGCTGGCCACGGTGGCCACCGTCATGGCGTTGGGCTCCGGCACTTCGGCGGTGATGGCTTCATGGAGCCATTGCTCAAACTGCTTCAGGGGATCGGCATGCGAAGCATCTTCATTGAGCTCCGCGCGTTCGTAGCTTTTGCGCAGGTTGGCAATGGTGGAGGTTGAATCTGACATGGTGGGAGTATAAAGTTGACGTAACCTTGTGATTGGTCCATCCCGCATGCCCTTGTCTTCTTCTCTTCCCGTCGTGATTGTTCTGGCCGCCGGCCGCGGCGAGCGTTTTGCCGCCTCCGGCGGCAAGGTGCACAAACTCGACGCATTGCTGGCCGGCAGGCGTGTGCTCGATCATGTCCTGGACGCCGTGCGCGCCAGCGGGCTGGCCCACCATCTGGTGCAGCCAGACGCGCTGTGCCCGGGCATGGGCGACTCGATTGCGGCCGGCGTAAGGGCTACGCCCGATGCGCCTGGCTGGCTGATCCTGCCGGCTGACTTGCCGTTGATCCGCGGCGAAACCCTGCGCGCCATCGCGCTGGCCCCGGCCAGCATGGTCACGGTGCCGCGCTACCTGGGCCAGCGCGGTCACCCCGTCCGTTTTGCCGCCGAATGCGGCCGGGCACTCCAGAGTTTAGAAGGAAATCAGGGGGCAGCCCGCATAGTGCGGGCGCAGGAAGCTATCAATTCAGTAGTATTTCTTGATGTCGATGACCCCGGCACCGTCACCGATATCGACACACTGGATGACTTGCGCCAGGCCGAGTTGTTGCTGGCGCAGCGCCAGGAGTCTCAAGCAGGCGCAAGGCGCAACAGTTTGCCGAGCATGCGGTCATGAATGCCCAGCGAGCGCAGTTTGTCGTAGGTCAGCTGCACGTAGTCGCGGGTGGTGCCGTAGCGCCCGCGCGAGTTTGAGAAAATCTGCCGGTAGCTGTCTTCACTGAGCACGCCGGCGTGGCTGGGGCTGCGTTTTGACAGGGTGAAGGCCAGCGCAATGACATCAATTTTTTGATCGCCCAGGGCAGTTCGACAGCGCAGCCACCTGGGATCGTACACGCCGCCGTTTGGCATTTCCCGCGCCCACAATTGCGGCAGGATCGCTGCCACGTGTGCTTGCGGCAGCCGAAACGCAACGCCTTTGCAGCTGCCGCCTGGCAGCAGGCCAAACACCAGGCCCGGGCGCTCTGGCGTGCCACGGTTGACGTGGCTCCACATTTTCAGCGCGCGATGATAGCCGTGGATGGTGGCAAAACGCTCTTCTGAAAATTCAAACTCGGGGCGCCAGATCAGCGAGGCGTAGGCAAATATCCACAGGTCGCCCTGGCCGCCCCATTTGCGGGTGACTGCTTCAAGCATGCGGGCCGGATTGCGGGAAGGCGCGTGGCCGGGCGCCGAAATTGCTGCATATGCCATGACCAGACTTTACAATGCGCAGAGCTGTTTTCAATGGGGGTCGGCAATGTTTTCCGAAGGCGACGAGGGTCAGCAGGGCCTGGTGTTGGCGATAATTTTTATTCTGGTGGCGCTGGTTGTCGCGCTGGTCATTGTTGTTGCTGTCAATCACCGCAAGTCATTGATACCCCCAGCGAAAGGCGTTGGGAGCGCCAGCGCCGCGGTTTCTCCCGTGCCGCAGCCCAGGGTGCCTTTGGCGGCGCCCGACCTGGCTGCGGTGCAGGCTGCACAGGCCGCTTCGGATTCAGCCAGTGTCACGGTCGAACGGGACGTAGTGAAATTTTATTTCGCCTCAGGCAGGGCTGATCTGGCGGCGGACGCCGGCGCGGCACTGGCCGGCATGGTGAGCGCCGCCAAGGCAGGCCGTGTGCTGGTCATCTCGGGATTTCATGACGCCACGGGTGATGCCCGCAAAAATGCGGAACTCGCCAGACAGCGGGCGCTGGCGGTGCGTAGCGCCCTGAGGGCTCTGGGTGTGGCAGAGCAGCAAATTGACCTGAAAAAACCCGAACAGATGGCTGGCAACGGTAGCAAAGCCGAAGCGCGCCGCGTGGAAATCACTCTCCGGTAAGTGCTCCTGAGGGCAAGCCCCGAGGGCCTCAGCTAACGCAAGCCAGTGCCCATAGCGTCCCCGGCGCGCTCGATCAATTCAATCTTGTAGCCATCCGGGTCTGTTACAAACGCGATCACCGTGCTGCCGCCCTTCACCGGACCCGCTTCGCGGGTGACGTTTCCACCTGCGGCCCTGATTTTGTCGCAGGTTGCGCGGGCATCGGGCACACCCAGTGCGATATGCCCGTAAGCGGTACCCAGGTCATAGTGATCGGTGCCGTGGTTCCAGGTCAACTCGATTTCCGCCTGTGCCGGATTGCCCTCGAAGCCAACAAAGGCCAGGCTGTATTTGTACTCCGGGTTTTCCGAGGTGCGCAGCAGCTTCATGCCAAGCACCCTGGTGTAAAAATCGATGGAGCGCTGGAGATTGCCAACGCGCAGCATGGTGTGGAGGAGTCGCATGAACGCATTATCGTGCCGTCGCAGGAAGTGCGCAGGCACTCAACCCCATGTTGTGGCCAGGAGCCGCAAGCTTCTTGAGCCTCACGCGGCCGGACTTTCCGGAACTTACCAGTGCAGGTAGAGCATGCCTTTGGCCAGCAGCACGATGGCGATCATGTGGAAAAAAACGCTCAGATGGATGAAATGCGACAGCTTTGCTGTCATTGTGTGGCGCAGCATCGAAACCATGGCCGTCATGAAGTGCCCGAGCACGCTGAGCGCGAGCACGATTTTCAGCGTAAGCAACAGGCCAAAACTGCTGGTCAGCGGGTGTGCAAGCTCCTCCCTGTGCTGCCAGGCCATGCTGATGCCGGCGCCATAGAGGACCAGCACGACCCATGGCATGAGGCGGCGGGCGCGGTTGCCAATGGCTCGCTCCATCTGGCGCATG
>JAHFQQ010000045.1 GCA_023259235.1 Polaromonas sp.
GGGCATGTTCTCGCTGTCGGTGGGAAATCCCGGAGGGGTAGCAGATTTCGACAATATCCGTCTGATCGGGCCGCATCGGGAGGAGTTGCTTGAGAATGGCGGATTCTCCAGGGGCCTGGCGCGTTGGTTCCCCGCCGCACAGTCCTATTTTGTGCCGTGGCATCTGGACAACCTGTTTCTTGAAGTGCTGGTTGAGCAGGGACTGACTGGTTTGCTGCTCCTGGCTGCGTTGATGACATATGCCCTTTGGTCTTTGGTGATCGGCCGTGCCCGGTCTTTGCCCTTGTCTCCCTACCTGGCGGCTTCATTGTGCGCAGCGCTTCTGGTGGGTCTGGTGAACAGCTTCATGGATGTGCCCAGGGTGGCTTTCCTTTACTATCTTTTGACGCTATATTCCATTCAAACAGGGCAAGAACCTGAATGACTTTGAAAGGGCCTGTAATGATTGTGCAATGATTGCGGGGATACCTTAGCCATATTTTTACGGCAGGGCTGCGGTCACACCTCTTGGCTTGCGCTGGCCTGCTCGCCTGCATTGTGCGACAGGGTGTGGCTCTCATTGACTATTTGGCATATGAAGAGCGAGCTCAAGCGTGATAAAGATATTCAATTGTTATTTTCACAAGCGGACACTTTTACATATCCTGCTTGATCTTGGCTTGATGGTGATTACGGTCGTAGTAGCCATCCTGTCACAGGTGGAGAATCTGGCTTATGCCCCAGTCTCTTCCATTGTTGCGACTACTGCAGTTCTGTTCGCGGTAGGCATACTCATCATCAATTCGGGACTCGGGCTGTACGACCGCGTGCATGGCCGCACGGTGAGTCAGACGAGTGCCCGGGCGGTGCTGGTCTTATTCCTTTCCCTGCCTTTGTCCTACCTGATTTTTCATCTTTCCCCGGTCAAGCTGGAAAATGGAAAGGTTTTCATGCTGGCGTTGCTGGCGGGTTTGATCGTCATGCTGATGCACCGCGTCTATGCAACGCATATTGGGCCACGGGCGCTGGCGCGTCAGCGGGTTTTGGTCTATGGCTCCGGCGCACCCGCCAAGCGGGTCGGCCAGTCGTTGAAAAGTTCAGATCCCAACGTTGATCTGGTGGGGTACTTCGCCGGCCCCAATGAGGCACTCAATGAGGTTTCGGACTGGGCGCTATTGTCGCGCGAAAAATCACTGACCGACATCGTGCAGGAAGCGCGCGTCGATGAGATCGTGGTTGCCCTGTCCGAGCGTCGTGGCGGCAGCATGCCTTTGCGTGAACTGCTCGATTGCAAGCTTCAGGGCGTGCGGGTGGTTGACATTGCCACCTACTTTGAAATGACCCTCGGTCAGATCAGGCTTGATGCGGTGTCCGCGGGGTGGCTCATTTTTGGTGAGGGATTCGACCAGGGTTTGACGCGTACCGTGACCAAGCGTCTCTTTGACCTCGTGTGTGCAACGCTGTTGATTCTGCTGGCATTGCCCATCATGCTGGTGACCGGCATTTTAATTTTGCTGGAGAGCGGCGGTCCCATTTTGTATCAGCAGGAACGTGTTGGCCTCAATGGGCGGCTTTTCAACGTGGTGAAATTTCGCAGCATGCGCAACGATGCCGAAAAAGATGGCAAACCACGTTGGGCGTCGGCTACTGATGACCGGGTGACGAAGGTCGGCCGGTGGCTGCGCAAGGCGCGCATCGATGAACTGCCACAACTCTTCAACGTGCTGAAGGGCGACATGAGCCTGGTGGGGCCGCGCCCGGAGCGCCCTTATTTTGTCGACAAACTGACGCAGGAAATCCCCTATTACGCGGTGCGCCAAAGTGTCAAACCGGGCGTTACGGGATGGGCACAAGTACGCTACCACTATGGGGCTTCGGTCATGGACTCGGCCGAGAAACTTCAATATGACCTCTACTACGTTAAAAATCATTCCCTGCTTCTTGATGTCGTCGTGCTGTTTGAAACGGTAGGCGTGGTCTTGATGGGCAAAGGTGCGCAGTAGCATGTTGCTGACTTCGGTTGTGGAGGCTTTGCCATGCGGCAATGCTTGAGTCATGGATAGCGGCAACCTCGTCTTGACAGCGTGGGGCTATGGGCTGGTCGGGTTTTCCTATTCGGTTTTTGCACTGTGGCTGATTCAGCTCGGTTATGTGCGTCCCGCGCATGAGTTGTCCAAAACGGCAGTACTGGCGGCAGTGACATGGAGCGCCCTGTGGGGTTGGCTTGGACTGGCGTTTTTGTTGACTGGCATGCCGGTGTTTTCGTTGTTGAGCATCTTGTCCGACCTTCTGAGGTATGGCTGTTGGTATGCGTTTTTGTTGATCCTGCTTCGTCCGGATCCCGCGCAGGGCAGACTGGTCAGCATGAGGTGGCTGACGCCTTTTGCAGTTGCCGTGGTGTTCCTCGGGCTGCTGGCGCTGACATTCAGCGCATTACGCATCAGCGTTTTTGGGCAGACTGCAAAATTGATTCTGGTCAGCGCAATGGCCTCACCGGTTTTTGGCCTGGTCCTGCTTGAGCAGGTGTTCCGCAATGTGACGGAAGATTCACGCTGGAATATCAAGCCCTTGTGCCTTGGTCTGTTTAGTGCATTTTTATTCGACTTGTATTTGTTCTCGGAGGCTGTTTTATTCAACCGCCTTGACGCAGACGCACTCAGCATTCGTGGTGCTGTGCATACTCTGGTTGTACCGCTGCTATTGCTTTCAATGGCCCGGCGAAACGACTGGATTTCAAAAATTCATATTTCACCCAAAGCGGCTTTTCAAACAGCGACGCTGCTGATGGCGGGCCTGTATTTGATATTCATATCGAGCGTGGGTTACTACGTGCGCTACTTTGGCGGCGAGTGGGGACGTGCCCTTCAACTGGGCCTGGTATTTTTTGCGCTGGTGATCCTGCTGGTGCTGGGGCTGTCCGGCTCCGTGCGAGCCAAGTTGCGGGTGTTTTTGAGCAAGCATTTTTTTCGTTACCGCTTTGACTACCGTGAGGAGTGGCTGAAGTTTACGCGCACCCTGTCGGCGAAAACTTCACCGCAGGAAATGGGACAGCAGGTGATTCGTGGCCTGGCAGACATGCTGGAGAGTCCGGCAGGAGGGCTGTGGATGAAAAACAGGGGGGAGACTGCATTCAGCCAGACCGCGCGCTGGAATCTGGCACAGACACGGGAAAAGGAAGATGCCAACTCGTCGTTGTGCCAGTTCATGATGACCAGCGGCTGGGTGATCAACCTCGAAGAATACAGGTCTTATTCGAGGCGCTACGGGCAATTGCAGCTACCCCCCTGGCTGCAGGAGGTGGCCCAGGCATGGCTGATCGTCCCACTCCTGGTGGGGGAGGAACTTATTGGCTTTGTTGTACTGGCCAGTGCTCGCACGCGCGTCGATGTAAATTGGGAGGTCAATGACTTGCTCAAAACAGCAGGACGGCAGGCAGCCAGCTTTCTGGCGCAGATGCAGGCCACAGAGGCGCTGCTGGAAGCGCGCAAGTTTGATTCGTTCAATCGCATGTCGGCCTTTGTGGTGCATGATTTGAAAAACATTGTGACGCAGCTTTCGCTGATGATGAAAAACGCCAAACGTCTGGGCGGCAACCCGGAGTTTCAGCAGGATATGCTGATGACGGTTGAGAATTCGTTGGACCGAATGCGACAGTTGATGCTTCAGCTGCGAGAGGGGGCCACACCACCCGGGACGCCCTTTGGCGTGGACCTGGGCACAACCATTCAACGTATTGAGGTCGTCGCGGCCGGGCGGGGAAGGAAGCTCGAGGTTCAGTTGTCGGAGCCGGTTGTGACGCGTGGTCATGAAGAGCGACTGGAGCGCATCATCGGACACATTGTGCAGAATGCTTTTGATGCCACGGGCATTGGCGGGCGCGTCTGGATCAATCTTGATCGCCTCAGTGGTCAGGCGCGAGTTGTGGTGGGCGACACTGGAAGGGGCATGTCCCAGGATTTCATTCGGGATCGCTTGTTCAAGCCGTTTCAGACCACCAAGCAGGCGGGAATGGGGATTGGCGCCTATGAAAGCTTCCAGTACGTCCAGGAATTAGGGGGCCGAATTGAAGTGGAAAGTGAATTGAACAAGGGAACGACCGTCACAATACTTCTGCCATTGTTTGAAACCCAGAAGGAATCAGACCTTCACTCACTGGAAGCTGCATGACCTCCCAGAAAATGCGTTCATTGCTGATCGTTGAAGATGATCTGGCCCTGCAAAAGCAGATTAAATGGTCGCTTGACCGGTTTGACTCGGCCACAGCCCATGACAGGGAAAGTGCGTTGCTGCAATTGCGCAAAAGTACGCCTGCGGTGGTCACAATGGACCTGGGGCTGCCGCCCGATGCGGACTCGGTATCTGAAGGGTTCAGGCTGCTGGAGCAAATCATGGCGCTTGATCCGGACATCAAGGTGATAGTCCTGACCGGACAGAACGACCAGGCCAATGCCTTGCGTGCGGTTGCCATGGGGGCTTATGATTTTTTCGCCAAGCCGTTCGAGCCGGAATTGCTCAACCTTACCGTTGAGCGGGCCTTCAGGATGTTTGAGTTGCAAAGCGAGAATCGGCGCTTGCAGGCGATGCACCAACCCGATGCCCTGTCGGGGCTGATGACGCGCGACCCCGAGATGCTGCGCATCTGCCGCACGATTGAGAAAGTGGCGAGCAGCAACGCCACGGTCATGCTGTTGGGTGAAAGCGGCACGGGTAAGGAATTGTTGGCGCGCGGCTTGCACCAGTCGTCTCCCCGCAGCGCAGAAAAATTTGTTGCCATCAACTGCGCCGCGATTCCCGAAAACCTGCTTGAAAGCGAATTGTTTGGTTATGAAAAAGGTGCTTTCACGGGAGCGGGAAAAACGACGCTGGGCAAGATAGAAACGGCCAATGGCGGCACCCTGATGCTTGATGAAATTGGAGATTTGCCTTTTCCGTTGCAGGCCAAGCTGCTGCGGTTTTTGCAAGAGAGAACGATCGAACGCGTGGGAGGTCGGCAGGAAATACCAGTGGATGTACGAATCGTTTGTGCCACCCATCAGGATTTGAACGCACTCAGCAAGGAAGGCCGGTTCCGCGAGGATTTGTACTACCGGCTGGCGGAAATTGTTGTTCACATTCCACCGCTGCGCGACCGCGTCGGAGACGCAACGCTGCTGGCGCATGCCTTCATGCGACGCTTTTCACAGGAGCAAAACCGAGCCGTCATGACGCTTGGCGAGGAGGCTGTCAGGGCGATTGAACTGCACCCCTGGCCAGGCAACATTCGTGAACTCGAAAACTGCATCAGGCGTGCCACCATCATGGCGGAAGGCAGCCAGATTTCCTGCGAAGACGTGGGTTTGAAAAATACAGCGCCGGATGAAATTGATAATTCACTGGATCTGCGCGCGGTTCGTGACGATGCTGACAAGCGGGCGATTATCGCGGCTTTGGGCCGCGTCAATGGAAATATGGTTAAGGCTGCCGAATTACTTGGGGTGAGTCGGCCCACGCTTTACGATTTGATGCATCGGCTGGGTTTGAAGTAGTTTGCGGTTTCTCCTTAATTTATTCGCAGGGCATAAAAATGAGCTACAAAAAATCAAATGCGCACATGACACTGCCAGCCCTGGTGGTGGCGTTGCTACTTGTTGCTTGCAGTGAAAAGCCCGAAGCCATGATCATCTCTGCCAAAGACTATTTGGCAAAAAATGATCGCAAGGCGGCGGTCATTCAGATAAAGAACGCTTTACAGAGCGATCCGAATTTGCCAGAGGCGCGTTTTTTGTTGGGAAGCACGCTACTGGACAGTGGCGACCCTGTAGGCGCGGAAACCGAGCTGCGCAAGGCGCTTGACTTGAAGCATCCGCGAGATGCAGTAGTTCCGCCGCTTGCCAGAGCCATGCTGGCGCAAGGACAGGCAAAAAGGCTGACCGAAGAATTTGCCAAAATTGACTTGACTCAGCCGCAGGCCAAGGCAAGCCTGCAGATGTCTCTTGCATCTGCCTATGCCATGCAAGGCAAGCCTGACCTTGCACAAACAGCCTTGAACGCCGCTCTGCTGGCAGAACCAGGCTACACGCCGGCCCTGATCGCCCAAGCGCGGCAAAAGGCGGGCCAGGGTGACCTGGATGGGGCGCTGGCAATGGCAGATGAGGTGATTGCCAAATCTCCCCAAAGCCATGAGGCCTGGAAACTCAAGGGAGACCTTTTGCTGTACGGGAAAAATCAGGTCAACGAGGCGTTGGCGGCTTACCGCAAAGCGGTTGAAATCAAGCCTGACTTTCTGGTGGGTCAAGCCGCTGTCATAACGGTGTTGTTGCAGCAAGGCAATCTCACAGATGCGGCGACACAAATGGAGCAACTGAAAAAATTCGCACCGAATCACCCACAAACCAGATATCTTCAGGCCCAACTGGCGTTCCAGAAGAACGATTTCAAATCGGCCAGGGAACTGGTGCAACTGGTCCTGAAGGATGCCCCGACAAACATTCAGGGTCTGCAACTGGCCGGCGCAGTGGAGCTTCAACTCAATTCATTGGCGCAGGCTGAAAGCTACTTGAGCAAGGCTGTACAGACAGCGCCCACGCTTGCGCTGGCCCGCCGATTGCTTGTTGTAACCTATTTGCGGTCAGGGCAGCCGGAAAAGGCGATGGCCACGTTGCTTCCGGGCCTGAACAGGCAAAACGTCGACCCTGAACTGCTTTCGGTGGCGGGCGAGGTGTATCTGCAAAGCGGCGATGTCAAGACGGCGGAGGAATACTTCGCAAAGGCGAGCCAGCAGGCTCCGAAGGATGGAAGAAAGCGAACATCGCTGGCATTGACCCATTTGATGACGGGGCAGACAGACGCTGCATTTGCGGAGTTGCAGGATATTGCTATATCTGACCCTGGAACCACAGCAGATCTGGCCCTGATCAGCGCACACCTGAGGCGTCAGGAGTTCGACAAGGCTTTGGAGGCCATCGACGGTCTTGAGAAGAAGCAACCCGACAAGCCGTTGGCAGCAAATTTGCGGGCCAGGACTCTGTTGGCCAAAGGCGACGCTGCGGGTGCGCGAAAGAGCTTTGAGCATGCGTTGACAATTGATCCGGCCTACTTTCCGGCGGTGGCCGGTCTGGCAGGGCTCGATATGACCGACAAGAAGCCTGACGATGCCAAAAAACGATTTGAGGCCGTGTTGGCGAAGGACCCCAAGAATGGCCAGGCCTGGCTGGCGCTTGCCGAACTCGCAGCAAGATCGGGGGCCGCACCTGATGAGGTAGCCAAGCTGATTGGCAATGCGGTGGCGGCCAACCCCACTGACGTGAGGCCGCGTTTGCTGCTGATTGACTTCTATCTTCGAAACAAGGATGTCAAACAGGCTTCGTTGACTGCCCAAAATGCCGTAGCGGCATTGCCAGACAGCCCTGACGCTCTGGATGCATTGGGCCGCACGCAGCAGGCTTCGGGCGAATTCAATCAGGCCATTGCCACTTACAACAAATTGGCAATCATGCAGCCGTTGTCGCCGCAGCCTCATTTCCGCCTGGCGGGCGTGCACATAGCTGAAAAGGACAAAAACGCCGCAATGCAAAGCCTCCGAAAAGCGCTTGAGATCAAGCCCGACCTGCTGGAAGCACAACGTGCGGTAATCTTGCTCGATCTGGATGGGAAGCTGCTTGAGGATGCGCTTGCGACGGCGCGCACAGTGCAGAAGCAGCGGCCGAAGGAGGCAGTGGGTTACGTGCTGGAAGGCGACATCAACGCTTCACAGAAAAACTGGGATAACGCGGCAACGGCTTATCGTGTCGGGATGAAGCAGGTGAATTCACCTGAGTTGGCGATCAAGTTGCATTCCGTTTTGCTGGCTGCAGGCAAAGGCGCGGAAGCAGACAGGTTTTCAGCCACCCGGCAGAAGGACAACCCGAAAGACGCGGCCTTCCTGTCTTATTTGGGCGAGCGCGCCATTGCCCGCAAGGACTACGGAAGTGCCGAAAAAAATTATGCGGCAGTGGTCAAGTTGCAACCCAATAACGCGGCCGCCTACAACAACCTGGCGTGGGTAACCTCAAAACTGAATAAAGAGGGAGCCATCGCCTATGCCGAGAAGGCAAATACCCTGGCTCCAAATCAGCCGGCCTTCATGGACACCTTGGCCATGCTGCTGTCGGATAAAGGTGATTATGCGAAGGCAGTGGAACTGCAAAACAGGGCGTTAGCCCTGCAACCGCAGAACGCCTTGTTCAAACTCAATCTGGCAAAAATTCATATCAAGGGTGGGAAAAAGGACTTGGCCAAAAAAGAACTGGATGATCTGAGCAAACTGGGCGACAAATTCCCGTCCCAAGCAGAAGTTGCCGCGCTCTTGGCAAGTTTCTAGAAGTGTCGATATCTCTTACAGCTATAGATTCGCCCGAGGATTCAAGAGAAAATAGTAATATAAATCAATAGCTTGTTCTGAGTGGTATGAGATATGCTTGCCGTGTTCAGGGCCGGTTCGAAAGGAATCTTATGTTGCTTGGTGATCTCCCTGAGGAGCGGAAATTGCGGAATATTGTGATGTAGTTCCTTGTAATTGTCAGAGGGCTTGCCAACACTTCAGGAGAATTGGTTTTGCGTGACCTGCGCCGCCAGTGCGAGGTTTGCGACAACATGAAAGATTGATATGAGCATTGAAAATATTGAGCCTGCAGGGCAAGGCAAAGCGGAAGCGCTTTCGTCTGCGGCGGTTGCTCGCCGTCACATGCTACTCCAAGGTATTGCCAAGGGCTCGGCGGTGCTGGGCGCTACGGTGCCTCTTCAGACGCTTGCATCCCAGTCTGTTTTTACAAATCCCGGCAAGAATGGCGCACCTGTCGCACGATGCGGAATCTCGGGGATGACGTCTGGAGTCCATTCGCGTGATACTGTCACTACCGTTTGTTCTGGTTACAGCCCTGGTTATTACCATAAACCGGAGCATTGGCCCACCGGCCTGAATCCAAACGCACTGGTTACGACTGTGTTTCCGTCATGTACGTTAAGGGTCAACGCAGCCGGTACATCCATCGGCAGTGCAAGAGTCCCAACGCTGCTGGAAGTGATGAATCTGACGCCACGCGTGGATGAGTTCCACTGGATTGCAGCTTGGGTCAATGCAATGGGTGGGGCGCCGAGTAGCTGGAATTACCCCTATAGCGGTGCAGATGTGCAAGCTTTTTACGCCGGCACCGGACCAGGGGGCTATTCAAAAGCACAGGCGCTTGATTTTTTCAAGACTTACATGGAGACCGCCTGATTGTCGGTGCTGCATTGGTCTGATTGTTGCGTGTGGCAAAATTTTCCGAATCTCCAAAGATCGTGTGGCGTTTAAGCCCTGGGAGCTCTTTGCACTACAGGCACTGGGGCAACGAGTGGGTAGTCTTTGATGTGGGTTCCGGGCAGACTCATGAGATGGATACGGTGTCTGCTGTGTCTTTGATGCATTGCGAAAATGGCTGGATTTTGTTGTCAGACATTACCAATGGGGTGATGGCGGACTTGGGTTTGCCTTCGCCGAATGTACTCACTGATTCACTGGCACCTTTGCTCAACCAGTTCACCAGTTTAGGCCTGCTTGAGCAACGCGTCGAATGAAAGTGTCGGACCTGACTGATCGCGATCTTCGCGGTCTATTGCACGGTGAAGGCGTGGTGATATGTTCAGGCCCGTTCAAATTCCGGATTCTTTCGCCCATCGAAACCGTCGCGCAAGGCATACGGCTGCTTTATGCAGATTACCCGGTTGGCGCTGCAGGCGAGTTCGTCGACTTCAACATCGTTTTGGAGCGCAGCAAGGGTCTTCATCGTTGCTGGCACAGGCAAGTGAATTTTTGTTTCAACGGGATATATCCATTTTTACCTCTGCCTGTCGGCCATGCCTACCCCTTGCTCGAATGGGCGATGAATTGGTGTATCTCCACCCAGGCGCACCATTACTTGATGCTGCACTCCGCAGTGATTGAGCACGATGGCTGCGCCGTGATCATGCCGGCACCGCCAAGCTCCGGAAAGAGCACGCTGTGCGCCGGCTTGGTAAGCCGGGGTTGGCGCTTGCTATCAGACGAACTGGCCTTGATTTCCCTGGCCGATCGTCTGATTGCACCTTTAGGAAGGCCCATCGGCCTGAAAAACCAGTCGATTGACGTGATTCGGGACTTTGTCCCTGGCGTTGTTTTCAATCAGGTTACGCATGACACTTCCAAGGGCAGTGTGGCGCACATGAAGGTGCCAACAGCACAAGTGCGACGCATGAACGAACGAGCCGAGCCAAGATGGGTCATTTTCCCCAAGTACGTAGCTGGCGCCAAGGCAGAACTCACCCCGCGATCAAAGGCAAACAGCATGCTGGAACTGGGGCGAAACTCATTCAACTACATGGTGCTTGGGCTGACGGGATTTGAAGTCCTGACGGATGTCATCACCGCCAGCGACTGCTATGACTTCAGGTATGGCCAACTCGAAGATGCTGTGACGATATTCGATACGTTGGCGAAAGCAGGCCGGTATGCGTGCTGACTGCTTGTCAGCCGTCTGGGCGCATCCCGGTGAAATGCCGGTTTTCACCTTGCCGGAATGGGAGGTTGTTCTGGGACAGGCTATGCAGGCCCGGCTGATGGCGCGACTCGCGCAGCACCTTGCTGATCAAAACTGGCTGTCGCAAGTTCCGGAAAAACCTCGTCAGTATCTTGAAGGCGGGCTTCGGCTGGCAGACCGTCAGCATCACGAAGTGCATTGGGAGGTTGATCGCATTGTCCGTGCGTTGAAGAACGTCGATAGTCCAGTCGTTCTACTCAAGGGGGCGGCCTATCTAATAGCGGGGCTGCCGCCAGGCCGGGGCCGCCTGTTCTCCGACATCGACATTATGGTGAGGCGTGACCGTTTGAGAGAAGTCGAAGGGGTGCTATTTCGCCATGGCTGGATCAGTGAAGAGCGCAATGCCTACAACGACCATTACTACCGCGAGTGGATGCACGAAATCCCGCCCATGAAGCATGTACAGCGCCAAACCGTCATTGACGTGCATCACACCATCGCGCCCCCTACTTCGCGATTCAAGGTGGACGGTACCGCGCTGTTAGATCGAATCGTGGCCGTAGATGCAGAACGAAGGCTGTTCATGCTGGCGCCCACCGACATGGTGCTTCACAGCGCCGTGCATCTATTCCAGGAAGGTGAATTCAGTCACGGCCTGCGCGACTTGCTCGATATCAACGATTTGCTGCTGCATTTCGGCAAAGACCCAAAGTTTTGGGGAGCGCTTTTAGAGCGAGCCAAAGAACTGGGCTTGGGCGAGCCTTTGTTTCATGCCTTGCACCATATTTCCCGCCTCTTTGCGAATGAAGCGCCCCAGAGTTTTCGTAGTGAAATGCGCCATATCCAGCCGAACTGGATGTCCCGCAAGGTGATGTCTGCATTGCTCAAGGTGGTTTTGCAGCCCCATCATCCCAGCTGTGATAGGTTTTTTAGCGATTTTTCGCGCTGGCTCTTGTACGTTCGATCACACTATTTGCGGATGCCTTTGTATTTGGTCATTCCACATCTGACCCGCAAAGCCTACATGCGGTACTTCCCTGAAAAGGAAACAGCAGGAGGCACTTGAGATCACACATGACATTGGCGGTTTGAGTTTGACCAGCGGCAGAATTTGTGTATAAGCATGCTGGATAGATGGCGTCAGTTTAAAGTGACCACCTGGAGGCTAAAAGAATGAAATCCAAGCTAATTCTTCTTGCGCTTGTTAGCGTCCTCTTCGCTGGCCCTTTATGGGCCGACATCTCCAGTACGATAGTCAAGGTCAAGCCATCAGTGGTCATTGTTGGTACCTACAAGAACACAAATAGTCCGCGATTTTCCTTAAGGGGCGCGGGCTTCGTCGTGGGCCACGGCAATCTGGTTGTCACTAACGCCCATGTCCTTCAGCAACCGGCCGAAGAGGACGTCGAGGCCGCTTTGGTTATCCAGGTCAGAGCTGGTGAAAATGAATGGCAGATGCGACCGGCCACTGTGCTCGAGGTGGACAAGCTTCATGATCTGACTTTGTTGCATTTTGAAGGGTCTGCAATGCCGGCACTAAGCGTGCGCGATTCGGGCTCGGTTCAGGAGGGGCAAGCCGTTGCGTTCATGGGGTTTCCAATTGGGGGGGCTCTTGGCTTCTCACCCGTGACACACCGTGGAATGATTTCTTCAATTGCCAAGGTTGCCTTGCCTACGGCCTCAGCCCGGCAACTCAACGAACAAACCATACGCAGTCTGAGAGCGGGAACCAGTTTCGATGTTTTTCAGCTCGACGGAACCGCCTATCCCGGAAACAGTGGTGGTCCCTTGTTTGATCCGGAAACGGGCGACGTACTGGGTATTGTGAATATGGTGTTCATCAAAGGGACCCGGGAATCGGCTCTGACTCATCCTTCGGGAATCAGTTACGCCATTCCATCCCGCTTTATTCAGCAATTGTTGCAGCGAAGCAAGTCCAACTGACCGCAAATTGAGTGATGGTGGTTGAATCGGTCAGTCCCGCAAAAATCGGCTGGCATTGTCAAGGTCATCACGGGTCATGCCGGACTTCAACACGCCAACAAGCTTTCGCCAGGGCAGATCAGGATCAACCAGTTTGAATCCGTAAAAGCCATAAAGCCCCTTATGCTTGCCACGCACGACCATGGCTTGGGTCACCGACGTTTCGTTATGCCCCAGCAAAATAACGGCTTCACCCCATACATTGGCAGGCAAGGGCACTTTGGAGTTCGCCAGAAAGCCGTCCTCGGAAAGCTCAACCACCTGAAGGTCATAGACGTCCGTCTTTTCAGGGCCGGCGACGGAGAAACTGCCGGGGCACTTGAGTGAATAACGCTGATGCTTGCGCTGACGCTTGCGAAAGTCTGACTCGGAAAATACAGCCGGCAGTACCTCTTTGTACTCCGGGAGGTTGTAGATGGAATGCAGCAGTCCTTTTTCCCTTTCACTCAGATTTCTAAACGTGGGCGTGCATTCATTGAAAAAATAGTCGAGCAAATCCGGCGTGATCACCGGATCATTGGTCGTGAAGTAGCGCCGACTTGGCATCCTGATATTGGGCAGCCTGGTACGCATGAAATACTGATACAGATTCTTGCGTCGCGGCTTCTTCCCGTAAACCCGTTTCAAAATTCCAGGCCCCAGGTGCAAATCTACCGAAGCGCCTACCGCGGGCGCTCCATTGGCGAAATCGTAGTGGTCAACCGGGTTTTCTGTCAGTCTTTCAAAGAACAAAAGAGACTCGTACATTTCAATCCGGTTGGGATTGACGGCAATCACAAGATGCCGGGTGTCAAAGAGCTTGGTGCAGTATTCATACATGAACTTCATTAATGGAAACAGGATGGTTCCTCCTGTGTTCCTGAATTTCGGATGCACTGCCAGCGCGGATACTTCGGCAATCCTGCCCTTTTGTGCGCGAATCTCCTGCAGGTCAAAAATGGACTGCAGCGGAAAACCGAAAACGCTTTCGCGAATCAGCGAAATGGTGCCGACCACCTCGCCGTCCATCTTGGCGCACAGCGTCGTCGTGGTGGGTAGCGCGTGGTAAATCGTAACGCGCATCCCTGATGGGTCAGGTCGCATGAAACCGCTGCCAACATAGGCATCATGAAGGAGCCGGAAACACGCTTCCAGTTCTTCCTTGGATTCCGCGATCTTGAGAACCAATCGTTCGTCGGGGTGCGGATTGCAATCAACAAATGACCGGTACACCGCAAACCGGAGGTCCCGCGGAAAGAAGGAAAATGCCTTTCGAAGCGTTTGATGCAAAAACCTTTTTGCGCTTGACGTGCCTGTTACTAGCTTTTTTTTCATGGAGCTAAAAACCGGGTGGCATTCTCCACGTCTTCAGGGGTTGTAACCGATTGCTGGGCATTGACAAATATTCTCCTGATTAAATCAAGCTCCCCATCGTAACGGCAGAAGAGCCGTTGAAGCCGTTGGCCTTGCCGCGAACTGTAATGGCCTGTTACCGTTGCATTTTTTTATTGAGCCAGCGCCACGCGGCCGAGTTTCCGCGCGATGCGTCGCACCCCTTATGGAAATCATTCTGTTCCAAACGCAACGTGTTGTCACCCCACCGTTTGAAGGTGATCCACCCGACAGCGACACGGCCGCATCGCAGGTGTGCAGCAACATGCCGCGCGCATTTGAATCTGGATGCGGAGCCCGGTCAAGCGAGTCAGCAGGAAATTATGTCGATATGTCTCACATCCATCGTTACAGATGTTGACGAGGCAGATGTATCAGTTTGATTAATATAGAAAATATTTGTTTGGCATGGATAGTGCACGTGGTTGCGGAACCGCTCAAACGATGGCTCGTCAAACCAGATCATTTTCTGGTTTACCTATTGAGAAGACCAGCATGGAAATCCCACCACAGGGCAGGCAAGAAGCAGATGCATAGCCAGCGCACCGACATCGTTGTCAAACCTGGCCTTAAACATCGTTACCGCACTTTGCGTTGGCGCCCTGGCTTCGGCCACACCAATTCCAGGTACAAATTTAGTGAGCTTCGCAGTTCTCGCCGCAATCGGACTGACCAACGTCCCCGTGAGCACCATTGGCGGCCATCTGGGTTCCGCTGCGAATCCCTCAGCCTGGCGTGGGACAGGGCGAGCTGAAACTGCCGGTTGCAGCACGCGCATGACACCTTGACTTTGGCATCTTCGGGTGACTGAAGTCGGCGGCAAATATGCCACAAATTCATGTCGACAAAGCTTACAACCCGTCGGCTGTTTCACGTTCCGGCTTGGAATCGGCACCGATGAAAATCTCTAAACCATTGTCAGACATGGATTTTTCCACCCGATCGCCTGTCTGGCATAAAAGCTGCTTTATCGTTATCGAATGTAAACGCTGAGAAGTTTCCGCAGTCCTACCGTATCACTTTCCTGATGAGGTTTATCATGAAATTACATCGTTTCCTCACTTCGGCCGTTATCGCCGGAGCACTGGCCGCTGGCGGCAGTGCTCAAGCGTCTCTAACCACATTTGCGTCTTTCAGCGGTGCCGGAATCGGTCTGTCAACCGGCGGCTGGGGTTCGACAACACAGTCGGGCACCATCTCGGCCAATGTACCTGTGGGGGCCACCGTGCTCGCCGCTTATCTGTACACCTCCACCTACGGCTGGAATGCCGGTGTCGGCGGCACATTCAACCTCAATAGCGTGAGCTACACGCGACTGGGTCCCGTCAATTGGGGTGGAGAGGCTGGTCGCGCGGACGTGACGAGCATCGTCAAGCCCCTCATTGACGGTGGCCTGGGTGGGGTTTACAACTTCGCCATCACCGAGACTAGCGACGTCCAGGACGGCTCGGCACTCGTAGTCGTCTATAGCGACCCGACGGTCAGCGCCGTTCAGTCGGTCGGCATCCTGGACGGCTTTTCCCAAACCACCGGCGACTCGACGGCAATCAACTTTACTACGCCGCTCGATCCAACCGCCCCTGGCTTCCTGGCTGACATGCGGCTGGGCATCGGTTTCAGTTACGACGGCAATGGCTGTACTGGCAGCGGTCAATCGTCCAGCGTCACCGTCAACGGAACGACCATCACCAATAGTGCCGGCTGCAACGACGACAGCGTGGACACCGTTGCGGCCGATGGCAACCTGATTACCGTTGGCGACAATAACGACCCGTTCT
>JAHFQQ010000288.1 GCA_023259235.1 Polaromonas sp.
GGCAGCCTTTTGCAGATTGACGCGGCCTTTGGCGAGCACCGCGCCGCGCTTGCGGCCGATCTTTTCGAGCAGTTGCTCGTCGGTCACGTCCAGCTCCAGCTTGAGCTTGTAGCGTGCCTCCAGCATTTCCAGGTAGTTGGGAATCAGGTAATCGAGCAGTTCCAGCGCCACCTCTTCTTCCTCGAAGGCATTGCGGCCAATCGCGCCGCTGGCGGCGAGGTTGTAGCCGCTTTTGGCGACAATGATGCGCGGCCACAGCATGCCGGGCGTGTCCCAAAGATAAAAGCCGTCGGCCAGCACCAGGCGCTGCTCGACCTTGGTGATGCCGGCTTCGTCGCCGGTCCTGGTGGCGCGCTTGCCCGTCAGGGTGTTGATGAGGGTCGATTTGCCGACGTTGGGAATGCCGCAAATCAGCACACGCATGGGCTTGACCATGCTGCCGCGCGTAGGCGCCAGCGCATGACAGGCCTCGACGATTGCCTTGGCGGGCGTGCGCATGCTGGCGTCCAGCCCGATCGCCCGCGTGCCGGGGAGACTGTTGTAATAATCCAGCCAAAGCGCCGTGCGCGCCGGGTCTGCCAGATCCTGCTTGTTGAGCACCTTGAGCGCCGGCTTGCCGCCGGTCAGCCCGGCCAGCATCGGGTTGGCGCTGGAGCCCGGCAGGCGCGCGTCCAGCAGCTCAATTACCACATCAATCTCCTTGATGCGCTCCTGAATCGCCTTTTTGGTCAGGTGCATGTGACCAGGGAACCACTGAATAGCCATCTCTGAAGGTTCTTTCCTTGCTTTTGCTGTGCCTTGGCGGGTGGTGCGTCCATTCGCCAGGTCTGGACGAATTGTGACCGCTCGCGCCGCTGCGCAAGCACCCCGACGCGGCTTTGGCTTACAAGCAAACTGCCCGCCCGCTTGCAGCCAAGCGCCGTTCACCGCGCCAGAATGAGTATTCTCAGCCACGTAAAAGCGAGTTCGCGCACGCTTGGCGTCGCCCTTTTTTGCAATGCGCGATGGCGCGTACATCGGGAATGATGATGAAAGTACTGATGGTTTTAGCCTTGCGCAATGCGCCGGACAACACCGATAAAAACGCCGGTTCCTGGCTCGAAAAATTTGCCAAGCCCTATTATGTGTTCAAGGACTCTGGCGCTGAAATCACGGTGGCCTCGACACTGGGCGGGCAGCTGCCGGACCCAAAAACTGATGCGCCTGAATCACAGGCCGAGGCAGCGCATCGCTTCAAGGTCGACATCCTGGCGCAAAATCTGCTGGCCCATAGCGTCAAGCTCGACAGCGTGTGGGCCGAGACCTTTGATGCCGTGTTTTTTCCCGGTGGCCACGGCCCGCTGTGGGACCTGGCTGAAGATGCCGACTCGATCAAGCTCATCGAGACACTGGGAGAGCGCCTTGGGCGCAAGCGGTGGCATTTGCGGCAAGGCACCAAATGGCTGGCCCATGTGGCGACCGACCACAACCTGATGGCCGGGAAAACCCGGCGTCATCGGAACCGGCAACGCATGGAGGTAATGCGGCCACTGCAAGCGCGTACCGCCTGACAATGGCGCAACTGAAGAACCCGAAAAATCAGACTGCGAAGAACGCCATGCCCCTGCCCACTGCCCCAACCCGCCGACCGAGCAATCCAGGCAACCGCCAAGCTGACAGGAAAGCCAACACCAGCCTGCTTGTCAAAGGCACCTTGTGTGTCCTCGTTGGCTTGGGGCTGGGAGTATCGCCCCGCTTCATCACGTCACCCGGCCTGCATGACGTGCTGACCCTGGCGGCACTGCTGGGCTGGGGAGTGCTGGCGCTCGGTTGCGCGTTGATCGGCTGGTATGTCTGGCGGTGTGCTAAATAACTATCAATTTAATAGCGCACCATGACCGTGCTGCGTGGGATAGATGGCTTTTTTGTTACTATTTTTCACGGTTGGGTTCCTACAGGCCAGGAATCCCAAGGCGCGCGGCTGACACGTACTGCTGACGGAACTGCTCGAACGGCAGTGTGTCTGCCGCTTCAATTCTTTTCTGCTCCTGGATCGACTGCTCGGTCAAGGCGGTAAAGCGCGCGTGCTGCGCGCCCGGCCACGGCAGGCGCTGCATTGCGGCGTGAGATTTCGCAGACTGGGCTCGGGCAAACCGGATAAAGGAGTTGTCAAAGCCCTGCGCCATGGCGGCCAGCACGCGGGCTGACGGCAGCGTAGCCGGGTCTTGCAGCGCGGCGTCTGCCGCGGCCAGCGCCTGGCTGTAGGCCGTGCCCCCATGCGCGGCATCGAGCACGGCGGCTATGGGCGCGAATTGCGCCAGCAGTTCGGCGCCCCATTCAGTCAGCAGCACCTCGCGCCCGCCGCGATTGAGTCGCAGACCCGGCTCACGGCCACGCGCGGCGGTCTGGTGCTGGTTGTGCTTGATCTCATAAATTTCCTCCGGCGTGTCGTCAGGGCTGTCGCTGAGCAGGCAGTGCAGTAAAAACACATCCAGAAAATGCATGGTTCGCGCATTGATTCCGACCGGCTCGAACGGGTCCAGGTCCATCAGCCGCACTTCGACGTATTCGACGCCGCGCTCGCGCAGGGCATGCAGCGGGCGCTCACCCTGGAAAATCACGCGCTTGGGGCGGATGGTTCCGTAAAACTCGTTCTCGATCTGCAGCAGCGTGGTGGCGAGTTGGTTGTAGTCGCCGCCAGGGCTGCGAATGCCCACCGCCTCGTAGGCCGGATAAGGTCGCGTCAGCGCGTCCTGCAGGGAAGCGCCGTAGCCGTCGAGGCTGTTGTAGCTGACGGCCAGCGAAGCCTGCGCATCGCTCTGGTAACCCAGCCGTCCCATGCGCAGCGAGGTGCCATGCGGCATGTACATGGTGCTTTCGGCCAGTTGCTGCAGCCCGTGCTGGCGACCCGCCACAAAGGTGGAACATACGGCGGGCGACGCGCCAAACAGCAGCAGCAGCAAGAACGCATGGCGGCGAAAATTGCGGATCAGCGAAAAATATTGCTCGCTCGTCACCTCTGGCATGGACCAGTTGTAGTGAATGCCCGAGATGGTTTGCATGCGCCTGCCATAACGGTGGCCCAAGCCCATGCGATAGACGCTTTTGGCCCGCCCGATGTTCGATGCGCCATAGCGGCCCAGGGGAATGGTCTCGTCGGTCGGCAAGTCGCAGGGCATACTGGAGGCCCACAGCATTTCGTCGCCCAGGTCATTTAGCGCGCGGTAAGTGAACTGGTGCAGTTGCGTGAGTTCCTCGAGCGTCGCTTCGGCGCTTTGGTGTGCGCCAGTAACCAGCTCGACCTGCGACTCACAGAAATCAGTGGTGATTCCCGGATGTGTCAGGGCCGAACCAAGTGCCGCTGGGTGCGGTGTCAGCGCCAGACTACCGCCCGGCCGCACGCGCAGGCTTTCCTTTTCAATGCCACGGCGCATGCCCAGGAGTTGGTTCGGGGTCAACGTATTCAGGCGGCTTTGCATCAGCGCGCCCGCGGGCATCTGCAACTGGGTCATATCGTCATTCCCTCGGGTTCTTGGATTGGCATGAAAGTTATCACAGGCCAGCCTTCGGTGCTGACGCCAGGGAAATTTGCCAACATCGCAGTGTGTTGACGCAGGTCCCATGCGTGTGCCACATGCCACGCTTGACAGCGCTGGAGTGAAAAACACACGCAAAACCTGCTTGACTTGTCTAAAAACCTGAACGACGATTAAAGCCCAGTGACAACCCCAGTTGCCTTCTACGTCATTTCGCAGGTCCACGGTACGTCCGGGCCTTCATGCACGGACGGGTATTCAAGCGCTAAAAAAATGAAAAATTTAATACGAAAACTGTTTGGCGCGCGCGCGCCAGCAACGCCACCCAAAACTGTATCAGGCACCAGCCACGACAACCCGCCGACGATTCAGGAGGGCTCTGAGAAC
>JAHFQQ010000046.1:0-13103 GCA_023259235.1 Polaromonas sp.
CTGCGTTCACTGGCCCCCACGCTTGTCGCTGCGCGTACTACGCTGCCCCCCAATGGGGTTGAACTTGCTTGGGGCGGCCCGGCGCTGCGTTTACTGGCCCCCACGCTTGTCGCTGCGCGTACTACGCTGCCCCCCAAGGGGGTTGAACTTGCTTGGGGCGGCCCGGCGCTGCGTTTACTGGCCCCCACGCTTGTCGCTTGGGCCACCATCAGATTTCGGGGCATGAAGTCGCGGTGCACATAGACGCGGGCGCTGTCCAGCGATTGCAGATTGCTGGCCTTGATCTGGGCAAAGATCGGGTCGAGCTTGCCCATCAGCGTGGCATCCAGCACAAACCCGCGGTGCCTGCCGACATACCACTTGGGGAAAAGCGCCAACTCGCGCGACAGCAGCGCGTCGTCGCAGGGCGGCAGCACGCCGGGCCGGGAGGCGAGTTGCCAGCGCACGAGGACGTCCACGGCGTCCATGAATAGCTCGAACTGCGCAGCGGTCGGCTGGGCGATGGCATCAACGGCGGCCGGCGGCGCGATCACGTCGAGCAGGGTCTTGGCGCCCAGGTCGCTCAGCAGCATGAAACCCAGCGCCTGCTCCCAGGCCAGCACGCGCGGCGCATTCAGTCCGGCTTGCAGCAGCAGCTCCGCCACCTTGACAAATGGCCTGCAGTCTTCCTGGTCTGGCGGCGCGTCCATGATGATGCAACTGCTCCCGCCGGTCGCGCCGTCCGCCGTGTCAATCCTGAAATAGCGGCGAAAGCTGGCATCGGCCGAGGCCGGCCTGAGCGTGGCGGCCCGCAGCCCGAACTGTGGGCCCACGGCAGCAAGCCAGCGGTCAAAAGCGCTGGCGCGGGCCGGGTCGGCCCAGTCGATCACGGAGGCGGTCATGATGGCTGAAATGGCGCTGTGCGGGCGCACTTGTGCTGGCTTGCCAGGGCAGGGGCAAAGTAAAGGGTCATGGATAATCAAGGCAGATTCTACAAACGGGTTTATCTCACATAAACGATGCACCGCGCATCCCGCCTGCCTTTTATTCTTTCCCCAGTAGCCCGGGCTGCCTCGAGGCTGGCGTTTTGCGCCACGCTGGGGCTGGCTTGTGCCGGGCCGGTGCTGGCACAACAATCCGCGCCGCCGATTGGCGCTGCGCCGTTGCCGCAGGCGCCTGCGTCCGCCGCGCAAGAACCCCTGCTGCTCAAGAGTTCCCAGATGCTGGCCGAACAGGTTCCGAAAGCGCCGGAAGACCGGGAGCCGACCTTTGTGTTTGGCGACCGCGTCTCGGGCCGCCCCGACCTGGACACCGTGTTGGATGGCCATGCGGAGTTGCGCCGCGGCGCCACTTCCATTCGCGCCGACCGCATCGAGTATTTCCAGCCGGAAGATCAGGTCAAGAGCCTCGGCAATGTGCGCATCAACAACGCCGGCAACCGGTTTGAAGGCCCCGAACTGCAGATCAAGCTCGACAGCTTCGAAGGGTTTTTCACGCAGCCTGCGTATCGCTTTCTCGAAAATGGCGGCAATGGCCAGGCGACGCGCGTCGATTTCCTCGACGAGAAGCACTTCACGGCGCAGGGCGCGAGCTACACGACCTGCCAGCGTGACAACGAAGCGAGCTGGGAGCCTGCCTGGACGCTGCGCGCCGACCGCTTCGAGTTCGATCTGGATGAGGAAGTTGGCGTTGCCAGCGGCGCGGTGATCCGTTTCAAGAACGTGCCCATTCTGGCTTTCCCGACGGTCAGCTTTCCACTGACCGACAAGCGCAAGTCGGGCCTGCTGCCGCCGTCGTTCACGGTGAGCTCGGCCAACGGCGTTGAGATGCGGCAACCCTATTATTTCAATATTGCACCCAACCGCGACGCGACATTCTCACCGGCCATCATGACCAAGCGCGGCATTGATCTGGCCGGCGAGTTCCGTTACCTGGAGCCGGCTTACCGGGGGGATGTGCGAGGCGATTTTCTGCCCGGCGACCGGTTGCGTTCCCGCGATCGCTGGTCCTACAGCCTGCAGCATGCCGGCGTGATCGATAGCGGCGTGCCGGCTCTCGGCGCGTTGGGGCTCAACCTCAATCTGAACCGGGTCAGCGACAACGATTATTGGCGCGACTTCCCGGTCGCCATCGGATCCACCACGCAACGGCTGCTGACCCAGGACGCGAGCCTGTCCTGGAGCCGGGGTTACTTTTCGTCCAGCCTGCGCACCCTCACGTGGCAAACCCTGCAGGATCCTGCCGCGCCAATCGTGCCGCCCTATGACCGCTTGCCCCAGTTCACCGCCGCGTACACCCGGGTAGATGCGCCGCTGCTGGGCCTCGGGAGTGGCTTTGACTGGTCGCTGGCCGGCGACGTGACCCGTTTTTCCTCGGACCCATCGCTGACGCTGCAGTCCAACGGTGATCGGGCCTTTGCCCTGTTGCAGGTCAGCCATCCCTGGCTCGCGCCGGCCGGGTACATCACCCCCAAGCTGCAATTGAATGCCACGAGCTACCAGTTTGATACCCCGTTGGCGAATGGCGCGACATCGGCATCGCGTGTGCTGCCCACCTTCAGCCTGGACAGCGGCCTGCAGTTTGAGCGCAACGCTGATTTTTTTGGTCGCGGCTTCACCCAGACGCTGGAGCCGCGGATCTTTTATGTGCGCACGCCGTACCGCGACCAGGGCGCCTTGCCAAACTACGATTCAGCGGCCAACAGTTTCAATTTCTCAACGGTCTTTACCGAAAATGCCTTTGTCGGCAATGACCGCATTTCCGACGCCAACCAGCTCACGCTGGGCCTGACGTCACGCCTGCTTGATCCGGCCACTGGCGCCGAGGCCGTGCGCCTAGGCGTGGCGCAGCGACTGCGCTTTGAAGACCAGAGAGTGACGCTGCCCGGCGTCCTGCCGGTGTCCGACCGCATCAGCGACTTGCTGGTGGGAACGTCGATCAACTGGGTGCCGCAATGGACTTTTGACAGTACGGTGCAATACAACCCCAAAACCCGGCGTTCCGAGCAGGGCTCCATCGGTGCGCGCTACAACCCCGGCAACTACCGTGTCGTCAGCGCCGCTTTCCGGCGTCAGCAAGATTCCATCAGCGACACCAAGCAGATCGACGTCAGCTGGCAATGGCCCATCAACGATTTGTGGGGCGACAAGGGGCGTGACCTGGGCGCCGGCCAGGGGCAGGGCGGCGGCCGCTACTACAGTGTGGGGCGCCTGAATTACAGCATGCTGGACAATAAGCTGATCAATACGGTCATCGGTGTTGAATACGATGGCTGTTGCTGGATTGGCCGCGTAGTGCTGCAGCGCCAGCAAAATAGCACAAACAGCGCCAATACCCAGATACTGTTTCAACTCGAACTGGTCGGCTTTTCCCGCATTGGCGTCAGCCCGCTGGAAACCCTCAGGTCGAGTATTCCGCGTTATCAATCCCTGCGTGAGAAAATCAGCCCTCCAAGCCGCTTCACTACTTATGACTAAATACCGTTTTCCCGCCAGATGGTTTCCGGCCTGGCCGGTTGCCGCGGCCCTGCTGCTCGTGCTCGCCTGGCCAATGATGGGGGCGCAAGCCCAAAGTCTCCGGCCTTCCAGCGGGCTGCGCTTGTCGACCCCGGCGCCCGACGCGAGTCGCGGCACTGCTGCAGGCACGCAGCAGGCTGATTTCATTGTCGCGGTGGTCAATTCGGAGCCGATCACCAACAGTGAAGTGCGCACCAAGCTGATCCGCACCGAGCAGCAATTGCGCCAGCGCGGCGAGAGACTGCCGCCGCGCACCGAGGTGATGCGGCAAATACTGGAGCGCCTGATCAGCGACAAGGCACAACTCCAGCTGGCACGCGAGTCGGGCGTGCGGGTTGAAGACAGCGCGGTCGAAGCAGCCGTTCAGTCGGTTGCCAGCCAAAACCAGATATCCGTTGACGAGTTGCGCCGCCGTCTGAAGGCCGACGGCATTGACTACAACCAGTTTCGCGCAGAGTTGCGCGACGAACTGCTGGTGAGCCGCTTGCGCCAGCGCGAAGTCGAGCCGAAGGTGAAGGTGACCGAGCAGGAAATCGACCAGTTCCTGCGTGAACAGAGCGGGCAGGCCGGACCAGCGGGCGAGCTGTCTTCGCTGGCTCTCAATCTGGCGGAAATTCTGGTGGCCGTACCTGAAAATGCCACGCCGGAACAGGTCGCTGCGCTGCAGGCCAAGGCCAGCCAGGTGATGGAGCGCGCCCGCGCGGGTGCCGACTTCACGGCGCTGGTCAATGAGTTTTCCAGTGCTTCGGCACGCGCCAACGGAGGCCAGATCGGCCTGCGCACCGCTGACCGCTACCCGACCCTGTTTGTCGAGGCGACCCGGAACCTGCCGGTCGGCGGTCTGGCCGGCCCGCTGCGCAGTGGCGCTGGATTCCACATTTTGAAGGTGATCGAAAAAAGGCGGGCGGGCACGCCTGAGCTGACCATATCGCAAACCCATGTCCGCCACATCTTGCTGCGGCCAACGCCCCAGTTGAGCGAAGCCGCCGCGGTGGCCAAATTGGCCGACTTCAAAAAGCGCATCCTGGCCGGCCAGGCCGACTTTGCCACTCTGGCGCGCGAGAACAGCGTGGATGGCTCAGCCAGCGAAGGCGGCGATCTGGGCTGGGCCAATCCCGGCATGTTTGTTCCCGAGTTCGAGACCGTCATGAACAGCCTGGCTCCCAACGGCATTTCCGATCCGCTGGTGTCGCGTTTCGGCGTGCATCTGATTCAGGTGCTGGGGCGGCGCCAGACCCGGCTCTCGGAGCAGGAGCAGCGCGAGATGGCACGCAGTGTCCTGCATGACAAAAAGCTGGAAGAGGCATACACCTTGTGGGCACAGGACGTGCGGGGCCGAGCCTATGTGGAATATCGCGAACCGCCTCAATGAATAGGGCCCCCACGCTTGCCGCTACGCGTGCTGCGCTGCCCCCCAAGGGGGCTGAACTTCGCTTGGGACGGCCCTGCGCTTCGTTCCTGGCCCCCACGCTCGCCGCTACGCGTACTGCGCTGCCCCCCAAGGGGGCTGAACTTCGCTTGGGACGGCCCTGCGCTTCGTTCCTGGCCCCCACGCTCGCCGCTACGCGTACTGCGCTGCCCCCCGAAGGGGCTGGCCTTGCTTGGGGCGGCCCGGCGCGGCGGCCTTTGGCCCCCACGCTTGCCGCTGTGCGTGCTGCGCTGCCCTCCGCGTCTGTCGCTACGCGTCCCTGGCTGCCCCTTGAGGCATGAAACACGTTCCGCGCAAGCGCTTTGGCCAGCATTTCCTGATTGATCGGGGCATTATCGACGGCATTGTGCGGGCGATAGCACCGCAGGCGGGCCAGGCCATGGTGGAGATCGGGCCGGGACTGGCGGCGCTGACGCAGCCCCTGGTGGAGCGGCTTGGGCACCTGACTGTGATTGAACTCGACCGTGATCTGGCGCGGCAATTGCGCCAGCATTCCCAGCTCGGCGTGGTTGAAGCGGATGTGCTCAAGGTGGATTTCATTCAACTGGCCAAAGACACCTGTGCAGGAGTTCAAAAGCTCAGAGTTGTTGGCAACTTGCCCTACAACATTTCCACGCCCATTTTGTTTCACCTGCTGGGTGCCGTGGACGTGATTGAAGACCAGCATTTCATGCTGCAAAAGGAAGTTGTTGACCGCATGGTGGCCAGCCCTTCAACCTCTGACTACGGCCGTCTCAGCGTGATGCTGCAATGGCGCTACGCCATGGAAAACGTGCTGCTGGTGCCGCCACAAAGTTTTTCGCCGCCGCCGCGTGTCAACAGCGCGGTGGTGCGCATGGTGCCGCATGCTGATCCGGTCGCGCTTGATGTCAGGCTCCTCGGTGAGCTGGTGCAGGTGGCTTTCAGCCAGCGCCGCAAGTTGCTGCGCCATACGCTGGGCCAGTGGCTGGCGGCGCGGGGCTTTAGCAGCGCCTTTGATGTGCAGCGCCGGGCCGAGGAAGTTCCGGTGGCCGAGTATCTGGCGCTGGCGCAGCAGGCAGCTGTTGCGTGATTGCGGCTTCGTTGGCCGGTTGGCTACAGCGATTCGCCCAACAGCGAAGCAGGTAACCAGGCCCGCAGTGCGCGCCAGCTGCGCCACAGGAACAAGCCCTTCCCGGCCCAGCGCCATGCGCGGCGCGGCTTGAGCACCACCAGCGCCAGCACCGCCAGCGCCACCGGCAGCGGGTTGCTTTTCAGGGTCTGCACGCCGCGGCGCAGCATCGCCACAACCCGGCTGCCAGCGTCCGAGGCGTTCTGCAACGGTACCAACTGCCATGCCAGCGTGGCGCGCTGGCTGGCGATGCGCTCGCGCAGCTGTCCGCGCTGCTGGTAAAGGTCAGTCAGGATTCGGTTCATGGCCGGAGGCTTCCCTGAGCTGGCGCAGGTCTTCCTGCAACTCGGCCAGGCTGGCTGCAAACAAGGGCGTGGCCTCGATGCTGTTGCGGCGCAGCGCAGCATAAAAATAAGCCGCCAGCCCCAGAAAGAGCGCGGCGAAAAGCCCAAGCACCAGGACGCGCTGCTCCCACCACAGTACCACGGCGAGGGCGACGGTCAGCATCACCCCCAGGCCGAGGCAATACAGCACCACCAGGCCCAGCTTGAACTGCCGCAGGGCAAGGTGCTTTCCAGTCTGGACTTCATTGACCAGCAATGCCAGCCGGGCCTGCGCCGAGTCGAGCAGGGTAGCCGCGATATTTTTTAGCGCTCCCATAAGACCGCCGGATGCGCTCGGCATCAGCGCCCCGATGCGCCAGGATTTGCCCGGATGCCTGTCCTAGCGGCGGCCAATGACCAGCCCCAGCAGCAAACCGACGCCCGCCGCAATGCCGATGGCCGTCCAGGGTGACTCATGCACATAAGTGTCGGTGGCCTGTGCTGCAGCCTTGGTCTTGGCGACCAGCATGGCCTCGGCATCGATCAGGCGCACCTTGGCGTCGTGCAGGCGGGCCTGGACGCGGGCCCGCAGCCTGGCGACTTTATCGCCCGTCTGATCCGCGGTGGCAGACAGCACCTCTTCCGCGTCGGCAATGACCGATTTGATATCGCTGACCAGTTGTTCTTGCGGATCAACAGTGGTTTGACTGGTTCTTGGCATGATGAGCCTTTCAGGGAGTGGGGAGTAAAACAGGAAGACTACCAGATTCAACCGGCGGCAGCCTATACCCGGGCTGTGCAGTGTGTTTCTGGGCGTGTCCAGTGAATTGGCGCCGTCATTCGTGCCTTGCCTGGCCGCCGCCTGCCGCGTCGCGGCGGCTCGCCCAGACGCCTGCCCGGTCAGCCTGGTCCGGCTTGATCCCTGTTTACCAGCCAGTTTCAGTCCACATGCGGCCGTAGTGCCTGGGGAATGCTTTGCCGATTCAGGCCGCCACCCTCGATCCAGCGGCGGGTGGATTGCTCGGCCCGTTCAATCAATTCGCGGGCGCGCGAAAAATCGTAGGCTGATGCCGCCAGCGGGCACAGCGGCGGCACCGTCAGCACTTCAAACCGCCCGGCCAGCAACTCCAGGTCCTGCACCAGCTGGTGCGCAATCAGCATGTTCAGCGCATGCAGCGCGCTGGCAATGGCCCGCTGCCAGTCAAGCATGAAAACCGGCTTTGGCCCTTTAAATACAAGTTTTATTTGCTATTATATAGATAGCTAATCAGCGCTGCGCCGCCTTCAGCGCATCGCGTGTCTTGTGGGCTACGCGGCGCGCGGCCTCGGCAAAATCGTCGCCCGACGAGGCGTACAGGACGGCGCGCGACGAGTTCACGATGATGGGCGCATTTTCCCGCCAGCCGGCGCGCACCGTGGCCGCCGCATCGCCGCCCTGCGCGCCGATGCCGGGAATCAGCAGCGGCAGCGTTGGCGCAACGGCGCGCACGCGCTCGATTTCGGCCGGGTAAGTGGCGCCCACCACCAGCCCGAGCTGGCCGTTGAGATTCCACGGGCCTTGCGCCAGCCGGGCGATGTGCTCATACAGCAGCGGCTGGCCGTCAACCGAAGCGAGGCGCTGGTTTTGCAGATCGTCACCGCCGGGGTTGGAGGTGCGGCAGAGCAGGAATGCGCCCTTGCCGTGGTACTTGAGATAGGGCGTGATGGAGTCAAAACCCATGAAGGGCGAGAGCGTCACCGCGTCGGCGCCATAGCGCTCGAAGGCTTCGATCGCGTACTGCTCGGCCGTGCTGCCGATGTCGCCGCGCTTGGCGTCCAGGATGATGGGAACCTGCGGCGCCACGCGGCGCAGGTGCGCCACCAGGCGCTCGAGCTGGCCCTCGGCGCGGTGGGCGGCAAAGTAGGCGATCTGCGGCTTGAAGGCGATCACCAGGTCGGCCACGCTATCGGCGATGGTGGCGCAAAAATCGTAGATCCGGCTGGCCTCGTCCTTGAACCGGCCGGGAAATTTGGCGGGTTCCGGGTCCAGGCCGACGCACAGCAGGGAGTTGTTCCGGCGTCCCGCGGCGCCCAGCATTTCGAGGAAAGTCATGGCCGTATTGTAAGAAACGCCGGTTGTCCGGTGTCCAGCAGGGCTGTGTCCAAAGCGGGACAATGCATGCTCATCGGCTTGATCACCTACGTGCCCGCGCGCGCCTCATGCAACTCACTCGCCAACAACTCCTGCTCCTTGCCTTCCTGACCATGGTCTGGGGCTTGAACTGGCCCGTGATGAAACTGGGCGTAACCGCCTACCCGCCGCTGACCTTTCGCGCCTTGTGCATCTGGATCGGCCTGCCGGTGCTGGCCCTGCTCATGGTGGCACGGCGGACGCCGTTTTTCGTGCCGCGTGACAGGTTTCGCGAGGTGTTCCTGCTCGCCATGACCAACATGCTGATCTGGAACGTGCTGATCATGCTGGCCGTGAAAAACCTCAGCAGCGGGCGCTCCGCCATTCTGGGCTACACCATGCCGATTTTCTCGGCGCTGCTGGGCGCCTGCGTTTTTGGCGCGCGTCTGAAGCCGCGTCAATGGCTTGGCGTGGCGGCGGCAGCGCTCGGTGTGGCACTGCTGCTGTGGTACGAGCTGACCCATTTGTCGGGCCGGCCGGTGGCGGTGCTGTGCGCGCTGGTGGCCGCTGCCACCTGGGCATTGGGAACGCACCAGTTGCGCAACGCCAGGGCAGGCATCGCCACCCTGACGCTTTCCTTCTGGATGATGCTGATCACGGCGGTGCTGCTGCTGCCGCTTTGCGTGATGTTTGAATATCCGCAGTGGAAGGCGCCTTCGTCGCTGACCTGGGCCGCCATCGGCTACAACGCCGTGCTGGTGTTTGGCTTTGCCCAGACCGCCTGGCTGACGCTGGCGCGCACCCTGCCGCCGATTGCCTCCACGCTGAGCGTGATGATGATTCCCATTCTTGGCGTGTTTGCCGGCGCCCTCGGCCTGGGTGAGGTGCTGCACTGGCAGGACTGGGCAGCGGTAGTGCTGATGGTGCTGGCCATTGCTTCGGTGCTGGCACCCGGCAGCGACCGCAAATCCCGTAGGGTACCGGGCTGAATCTCAGCCCGGGCGCGCCAGGCCGTCAGGCGCCAGGCTCATCGCCAGGCACAAATCTTCCCAGGCCCTGGCCTTGTCGCCCGGATTGCGCAGCAGGAAGGAAGCGTCATAGGTGACAATGGTGTTGGCCCCCTGCAGGCGGTGCACCTGTCCCCGAAGTTTTCCAAAGGGTTCGGCGGAGCCCAGCAACGCCAGCGCCGCCAGCCGCCCCATCACCAGCACCAGATCGGGCCGGGCATTGGCGAGCAGTCCGGACAAGGCCGCAAACAGGTCGGTTGCCGGGCCGGCTGCGGCCATGCGGGCCAGCGGCGCGAACAGCACCGCGCCCGCCTGGTGCAGGCGCGCCGCACGCAGCATGTTGCCAAGCAGCTTGCCGGCATCGCCATGAAATGGGTCGGCATTGAGCGCGGCAGCCGGTGTTTCAGCCAGTACCAGCCAGCGCGCCCCTGTCGCCTGCGCCGTGTCGGCATAAAGCGGCCGCGCCGCGCCGAGGCACCAGGTGGCGGATGATTTGCCGCTTGACGGATCGGCGGGCATCGCCGTGGCTATCCGTGGCGGCGGAACGACCCGTTGCAACGGCGTCCCGATGCCTGAAGTTTTGTTATTGAAAGTGCTTTCAGACCTTGTGGAACGATTACCGGCAGCTACAACATCAATAGCAAGCGCAGGCTCTGCCGGGGGTGCTGTCGGGCGTGTGGCGGGCAGCCAGACGCGCACCCCCATCTCGCGCAGCATGGCGCGCTGGCGCTTGTCGAGGTGAATGCTCATGGCTGGGCGTTCATCCGGTCATTCACAGCGCCAGGCTCATGACGATGGCGTCCTCGCGCCCGTCGGCGTTGGCGGGGTAGTACTGGCGGCGCGTGCCCACATGGCGGAAACCATAACGCTCGTAGATTGCCCGGGCGCGCTCGTTGCTCAGCCGCACCTCCAGCCACAGCCACTGCGCGCCCTGCCCGCGCGCCCAGAGGGCCAGCGCATCGAGCATGATGCGGGCCCAGCCCTGCCGCTGGTGGGCCGGTGCCACGGTGATGTTGAGTAAATGCACCTCGTCAACGCCCTTCATGGCGACAAAGTAGCCCAGCAGCCCGGCCCCGGGCGGTTCGCCCGCAGTGAGCAGTTGCGCCTGGTAACCGGCGCTGAGAGAGTCCATGAAGTTGTCCTGAGTCCAGGGGTGCGCGTAGGCGCTGTGCTCGATCCGCACTACTGCCTCCAGCCAGTCCGGGGTCATGGGTTCGAACTGGGCTTCGAGGGGTTTGGCAATGGCGTTCATCACGGGTTGACCGCATGGCGCGGACGGGCGGGGTCTGCAGCAATGCCGACCGCGGCCTTGATCCGGGCGCGTTCTACGGTGGTGAGGGCGACGTTATCGCGAACATACAGCGGCAGGGCCCGCGCTGCGTCGACGCATTGGCCCGCGGCGGCCAGCGCCGGAGCCAGACGCAGCAGCGCGCTCGCGGTTGGCAGCGCTTTGATGCGGGCCAGCGATGCCAGCGCTGCGGGCAGGCGGTCGGCATATACGTCGAACACATTGCCCGCGAGCAGGCGCAGGCCCGGCTCCGGTACCAGTGCTTCAGGCCGAATCAGCTCGCAGCCATTGAGGGAAGCCCATGTACCGCTACTGAACTCATAGTGTTGCAGATACATTTCATTCATGCGCGCATCGAGCAGCGCCGTTACCGTGAAGCGCTCACCAATGGCGAACTGCCGGTTTGTGGCGGCCGATTGAAAGCGCGCCTCTTCGGCCACGGCCATCAGCGTGTCGATTGGCAGCACCGGCAGGCCCGCGCCATGGTTGGCGCCAAAGGCCAGGCCTTGCGCCACCGCGCAGGCCGTGCGCAAGCCGGTGAACGAGCCCGGGCCGCGGCCGAAGGCAATCGCGTCAAGCTCGCCCAGGCGCAAACCGGCTTCGGCCAGCAACGCCAGCAGCGCCGGAATCAGTGTGATGGAAGCCTGCGCGCCACCCGGGCCGTCGTGTTGCCAGACGCGCGCGCCGTCGGTCACCGCAATCGACAGGTGGTCGGTGCTGGTGTCAAAGGCCAGGAATTTTCGTGGTTCAGGCATAAAACAAGGCTCCAGCCCTTATGGCATGGTTGCAGGCAGCTATTAAAAACATAGTATCCGGATTGCTTCCCGACTGACCGGTCACGACCGTGCATCCGGCGATTATCCGGCCTGTGCGCGCGCTGGACCTGGGCGCGGATAATTGCCGCATGTTTTTGAACCCAGCCTGCGGCAAACTCAAGGCGTGGCTGGCCGCGGGCCTGCTGGCCGGGTTGTGCGGCGTGAGTGCCCTGGCCCAGACGCCCGGCCAGCCGCTGCCTCCCGAAGTGGCCGCCTTGCTGGCGCGCGCCAAGGTGCCGCAAGGCGCGCTGGCGGCGTTGGTGGTGGAAGCAGCACCGGCGCTGGGTGGCAAATCGGTCCCCTTGCTGAGTTGGCACGCCAGCACGCCCATGAACCCGGCTTCGGTGATGAAGCTGGTAACCACTTATGCCGGACTGGAATTGCTCGGGCCATCGTTTACCTGGAAAACACCGGTGTATGTGGACGGGACCATCGCGGGCGGCGTGCTCCAGGGCAACCTCATCATCGAAGGCCGGGGCGATCCCAAGCTGGTGCTGGAGCGGCTGTGGCTGCTGCTGCGCCGGGTCCAGGCGCTGGGCATCAAGCGCATCACCGGCGACATTTTGCTCGACCACAGCGCTTTTGCGGCCAGCACGCAGGACGCGGCCGATTTTGACGGTGAACCGCAGCGGCCCTACAACGCCGCGCCCGATGCGCTGCTGGTCAATTTCAAGTCGGTCGTGATGACGTTTACGCCCAGCCCGGCCAGTGGCAGTGCCAGCGTGAGCTTTGAGCCGCCGCTGGCCGGCGTGCGGATGCAGGCCAGCGTGCCGCTTGCGGCGGGCCAGCCTGGCGGCTCGGGTGGGCCCGCCGCGCCGGCTGCCTGCGGCGACTACCGGGCGCAGCTCAAGGCCGATTTTTCTGATCCCCTGCGCATCATCTTTCACGGCAGCTACCCGGTCGCCTGCGGCGAGAAGGTCTGGGCCGTGGCCTACGCCGACCCCACCAGCCATGCCGAACGGGCTGTCGCGGGGATGTGGCAGGAGATCGGCGGCACGCTGGGCGGGCGCGTGCGCGAGGGCCGTGCCGCGCCCGGTCAGCAACCGGCATTCGAGCTGGCATCGCCGCCGCTCGCCGAGGTGATTCGCGACATCAACAAATACAGCAACAACGTGATGGCGCAGCAGCTTTTTCTCACCCTCAGCCTGCAGCGCCCGGGCGTGGCCAGCAACGAAGCGTCACGCCAGGTGGTGGGCGCATGGTGGCGTGAACGCATTGGCGAGCAGGAGCCGCTGGTGCTGGACAACGGTTCCGGCCTGTCGCGTCAGTCCCGCATCACCGCCCAAGGGCTGGCGCGCCTGCTGCAAACGGCTTATGTCTCGGGCACCATGCCGGAGTTGATGGCTTCGTTGCCGATTGTCGGCGTGGACGGCACGCTCAGGCGCGCCAAGTCGCAGGTAGCCCATGGTTGGGCCCATCTGAAAACCGGCAGCCTGCGTGATGCCAGCGCACTGGCGGGCTATGTGGATACGCCCGGCGGCAGGCGTCTGGTGGTGGTGGCCATGGTCAATCACCCGAATGCGCCCGCGGCGCGGCCGGCGCTTGAA
>JAHFQQ010000046.1:13113-15570 GCA_023259235.1 Polaromonas sp.
GGGCTGTCAGGGAAGGCAGCCGGTGAAATCAGCCCATGAACCTGACTGGCTTCATCGGCGGCGCGGCGGCATGCCTGACCACTCTGAGTTTTTTGCCGCAAGCCTGGCACAGCTTTAAATCGCGCGATGTCAGCGGCGTTTCACTGGGCATGTACGGCGTGTTCACCGCGGGCGTTGCCCTGTGGCTGGCGTACGGTATGCTGCTTGGCGCCTGGCCGATCGTGATTGCCAACGCGATCACGCTGCTGCTCGCGCTGGCGATCCTCGGGATGAAGCTGCGCTATGGCCGCACAGACGGCCAGCGGCGGACCACCGAATCGGGCTGAAGTTATCCCTGCCGGATGTGGACAAGGCTGTTGATGATCGCCCGGCAAGTCGGTCAAGACGCCATTTGACGGGGGCTGCGACTCCCCTGCCTTGATTTTGGGCAGCACTCTGCCTTGCAATCGGAGCGCGCAAGGGCCAGCATATCCCCCTGCGAAGAAAACCAGCATGACGAACCATCCAATGACTGACGCCAGCACCTATTGCATTGTTCTGACCACCACCGCGAGCCAGCAGCAGGCCGAGACGCTGGCCCGGCAGATTGTCCAGGCGCGGCTGGGCGCGTGCGTGCAGATCCAGAGTGTCAGGAGTTTCTACAACTGGCAGGGTGCGCTGCACGCCGAGCCGGAATGCCAGTTGGCCATCAAGACGCGGGGCGACCGGTTTGCGGCACTGGCGCAATTCATCGGCGCGCAGCACCCGTACGACACGCCGGAAATTGTGCAGATACCCATCACCGCCGGCTCCAGCGACTATCTGCGCTGGCTGGATACTGGTACGCGGGAGCCGGACCTGTAAGTCCGGTCATCGTCGATACTTGCGCATTCACCGGAAGATTTTTGGAATGAACCAAGTCATGCCTGCTGCCCCTGCTTGTCCCCAATGCGCCATGGGAAACACCTACCCAGATGGCAATAACCATGTGTGCGCCGATTGCGGCCATGAATGGCCGATGGCCGCGGCTGTGCCGGTTGAGGACAATGCCGACGCGGTCGTCAGGGATGCCAACGCCAAGGTGCTGGTCAACGGCGATGCCGTGGTGCTCATCAAGGACCTGAAAGTCAAGGGCTTGTCGATCACCCTGAAGATCGGTACCAGGGTCAAAAGTATCCGGCTGGTGGGCGGCGACCACGAGGTGGATTGCAAGATGGACGCTGGCAGTTTCATGCTGAAAGCCTGCTTTCTGAAGAAGGTGTGAAGATTCCGGCGCGCGCGCGGCAGCGGTCCTTGCAATGAATGCCCTGCTGAGCACCCGCTGGATCAGCCTGCACGGCCTGGTGGTGCTGCTGGGCCTGGTCATCTTCGCGATCGGATCGCATGCCCTGCGCCAGCGTCGCCACCCGTCAGCGGCGATTGCCTGGATCGTCTCGCTCGTGCTGCTGCCCTATCTGGCGCTTCCGCTTTACCTGCTGATCGGCAGCCGCAAGGTGCTGCGCGACCCGTTGTCGCGAGCCCTGCCTGCGCCGCCGTCCAGGGCTGGCCAGTCCGGCACGCCGGCAGCCAGGTTTCAGCACCTGGCCGCCGCCATGGGCCTGGCGGGCGCGACGTCTTATCGACAACTGGCGATTCATGAAGATGGGCAAGCCGCCCTGCAAGCGCTTCGCGCCGTAATGGCGGGTGCCACGCGCAGTCTGGACCTGTGTACTTTTCTTCTCGGGCGCGACGCGCTGGGCAATGAGGTCACGCAGACCCTGATGCGCCGGGCACACGAGGGTGTTCGGGTGCGCCTGCTGATCGACGGCATTGGCGTTTACCTGGGAGGACGGCCAGCGTTGAAACGGCTGGTCGCCGCAGGCGTTGAAGTGGCGCTGTTCGTATCACCGCTGCACTCGCCTTTGCCCGGGCGCACCAATCTGCGCAATCACCGCAAGATGGTGATTGCCGACGGCTACTGGTTGTGGTCGGGCGGCCGCAATCTCGCCGCGGAATACTTTGTCGGCGATCCGGCTTCGAACCCCCGCAAGACAGCGTGGACCGACTTGAGCTTTGACTTGCGCGGTGACCTGGCCGGGCAGGCGCAGCAGCGATTTGACCTGGACTGGCTGTTCGCAACCGAGGCGCCGCGTGAAGCAACCCAATCGCCGGGCCAGCCGCCAGCTCCGGGCATCACGGGCGCGCAACTGGTCGCCAGCGGTCCGGATCAGGCCGACGACACGATTTACTCCCTGCTCATCTCCAGCTGCTTTACCGCGCAGACGCGGATTCTGGCCGTGACGCCGTATTTCGTGCCTGATGCGACGCTGCTGATGGCGCTGACCCTGGCGGCGCGGCGTGGCATTGCCGTGGATCTGGTGCTGCCGCGCCGATCCAACCACCGGCTGGCCGACATGGCGCGCCCGGCGGCGCTGCGCGACATGGTTGCGGCCGGTGCCCGTGTCTGGCTGGTGCCTGAAATGATCCACGCCAAGGCCG
>JAHFQQ010000289.1 GCA_023259235.1 Polaromonas sp.
GCCAATTCAACCGACAATGAAAAACTGGTGGCGGCGCTGCGCGGCCTGAAATTTTCGACACCCTTCGGCCCGGCCGAATTCCGTGCCATCGATCATCAATCGACCATGGGCGCCTATGTCGGCAAGCTCGATCTGCAGGGCCACAAGGGCACCATGGTGCAGTGGCGCTATGCCGATGGCAAGGCCTATATGCCCAGCGACGCTTACGTGAGAGCGCGTCGGCCAGCCGAGGCCATGAAATAATCATGCTATCTATTGAGTAGCTGCCTGCGCCCGTGCTGATTGGGCTACGACTATTTTTTTATAAAATTATTAGCGGACTTCCGGTGTCGGCGCCGCCGCGGTTTGGCGCGGCAGCAGCGCATCGGCCAGGTGCTGCGCCAGTGGCAGCGGCTCGGCATGCAGCCTGGCCGCCAGCAGTTCCCCGCACAGCGCGGCAAAGCTCAGGCCGCGCGATCCCATGCCGCTGCACAGCCACAGGTCGGGCTCCAGAAGCCCCAGCGCCGGCAGGTGGGTGAGCGTGGCGCAGCGCACCCCCGCCCACGCATTGACCTTGCCGTTGCCGAACTGGTCCGCCAACTGGCATGCGGTCCCTGGCAACAGGGCGCGCAGGCGGGCCAGATTGTGCTGCGCGTCTCCTGGCCGGATCTCGGTGCTGGCGTTGTCGCGCTCGAAGCTGGAGCCGGCCATCCACGCCAGCCGGTCGGCGCCCCCCGCGAGCGGCAGCGCCGGAATCAGGCCGCCGTGGCCATTGACCGGGAAAGGCGGCAGCACATCCGCCATTCCCGGCTCATGCCAGGCCCATGACACCTGGCCGCGAACCGCCTGCAGCGCCAGGTGCTGGCCCGTGCCCCGGGCCAGCGCGCGGCTGGCGTAGCCCGCAGCCAGCACCAGCAGTTCAGCGCGCGCCAGTTCCTGCCCGTGCGCATCCAGCACCTGCCATGCGCCGCCCTGCCTGACCCATCGGTTCACCGTGGCCTGGCCGCGCCACTGAACGCCCGGGGTGGCTAGCCACGCCCGCACCAGCGCCGCCGGCTTCACCCAGCCGGCCTGCACATGCCAAAGCGCCGGAGTTTCGGGCGGCAAGCCAGCCTGTGCAAGCTGCGCGGTGCCAGCCGGGCGGCTCCAGTCGCGCGCGGCCCCGGCGTCCCCCTGCTGCCAGGCGGCGGGTCGGACGCGTGGATGCCTTATACAGTGCTCCAGCACGCCGCTGCGGCTCCAGTCGCTGCCGGCCTGCAGCAGTGCTTCAGCGTGCTGCAGCGTTATCCTGATGCCGCTGCGCGATAACCGTGAAAACAGGCTGTCGTCGGGCGATACATGGGGGGCCATCACGCCGCCAGGCAAGCCGGATGCACCTGTGGCAGGTGCCGCGGCGGCATCCAGCACCAGCACTTGCCAGCCGCGCCGCGCCAGGCTGGCCGCCACCGCTGCGCCGGCCAGGCCCGAACCAATCACGACGCAATGGCCAGGCGTACGGGGAACCGAAACTGGCCGGGTTTTCCTGGGTTCCCATGCCGGATCGAACGAGCCCTGCAGATTTTCGCGTTTGGGCGGCAGGCCGGGGACTTTCCCCACCACGAAGCCGCATTGCGCCAGGGTGTCACGCACGCCGCGTGCCACCGTCCAGGTGGCCACCCGCGTGCCGCGACGGCAGCAGCGCGCCACGGCCTTGAGGGCATGCGCATCCCACATGTCCGGGTTACGCGGCGGGCTGAAACCGTCCAGGTACACCGAATCGGCCTCAAACGATTGCTCGCGCAGCATGGCTTTGGTGTTTCCAATGCACAGTGTGAGCAGCACCTGGCCGCCTTCAAAGGCCAGCCGGTGAATGCCCGGCAACAGGCCCCAGAACTGGCGCTGCAACTCCTGCGCCAGCGCCAGCAGTTCCGGATGGTCCCGGGCGCTGCGCAGCACATCTTCCGGGCTGGCCGGAAAGGCCTCGGTCGAGACGAAATGCAGCAGGCGAGGGCGCAGCGGGTCAGCCTTCCAGGCGGCCCAGGTCACCAGAAAATTCAGTCCCAGGCCAAAACCGGTTTCAAGAATGCACCATTGTGGCTGGCTGGCCCAGGCAGCAGGCAGGCCGCAACCCTTCAGGAAGACTTCGCGGGCCTGGCTCAGGCCGCCGCACGCGCTGCGATAGCGGTCGCCAAAACGCGGGCTATAGGGTGTGCCGTCGGCCAGCCACTCGATCGGCTCAGACATCAGGAGAAGCTTTTGACGGCGGCAAGCGGCTTGGTCGCGCCGTATCGGTGCGCGAGGCGAACCTGCACCAGAACATTATTCGCAGCGCTATGCGCTGGGCGGGACATAGCCTGCCGCGGCGTCCGCGCCGTCGCCAAAGAAATGCTTTTCCATCTGCAGCGCCAGATACTGGCGGGCCTTGGCGTCGGCCAGATTGAGCCGGTTTTCATTGACCAGCATGGTTTGCTGCTTCAGCCAGGCTGCCCAGGCCTCCTTGCTGACTTCCGCCCAGATGCGCTTGCCCAACGGACCGGGGTAGGGCGGGAAGTCCAGCCCTTCGGCTTCGCGGCCGAGCTTGATGCAGTGAACGAGGCGTGTCATGTACGGGGTTCTTTCAGGTTAAGTGAGCCAGGGCTGCTTGCATAATGCCGAACCATTTTGTCTGCATTTGGATCGATTTATCGGCCAAGCGACCGGAGCAGATTCGATTGCAGTACTTTATCAATGTTTTTACCGGCGTGGCATTGGCCGCAGCGCCGGGCGGGCAGTTCTGGCCAACCCTGACCGGCCGCTGCCAGTCAGCCGAAAAGACCCCTGAAACAGACAGGAAAGCAACCGAACCCGCTTTTAGCAGTAAAATAAGACATTGGCCCATGAAAGCTCAGCGTCTTATGCTATAGAAAATATAGCATATTGCGTGCATCAAGCTGCGTCAAAGCCGGTTTTGCAAGCGCTCGAGGTCGGCTGCACCCAGCCTGCCAGGAGCTTGTATTTTGGGAAGAATGCCCCAAAGTCGGTTCGGAGATGTTGCTGAACCACAAGCAAAAAAAGGGCGATATGCCGCGCGATGAGTCCGGTCGTGAGCCGTTCAACAACCCAACCCAATCACAAGGAGATTAACCATGGCAAGAGCTGACGCCAAAACCGCCGTCCTCGCTGACGGCCTGCGCTACAAGTCCAAGGTGTCGGGCTCCCCGTTTGCTGCCACCACGTCTTTTGGCGCTGCCACAATGTCGTGCTTCATGTGCGGCAAGCACCGTGCCCGCTCGCTGATGGGAACGCGAAAGGTGCTGGGCAAATCCCAGGCCGTGTGCTCGCCCTCGTGCAAAGCGCTTGATGAAGCGCTGGCCAACACGGCCGGCTGATCGCAAAAAGCCGGTCTTGTTGATCCGGAGCCAGGAGCTGTCATGCTGCCCGATATTGCGCAGGTAGTCCGCCTTGATTGCGCGGCGGCCAGCAGTGCATGCCGCGCTCATGTTGCGCGCCGGAAGCGTCCAGGCAGAGCGTCGCTTGAAAGGAGGCATCCATGAGCAACAAGGTCAAGCTCGATCCGCTGTTATTGCCTGACGACGTGACTGACCACATTCAGGGCGCGGCCTTCGCTCCGGTCACGCTCATTGAATACGCTGACTTCGAGTGCCCGTCCTGCCTTCAGGCGCATGCGGCGCTCAAGGTGATACTCCCGCATTTTGGCGACCGGTTGCGTTTTGTCTTTCGTCACTTTCCAATGCGCGAAGCGCACCCGCACGCCGAACTGGCCGCCGAAGCGGCCGAAGCGGCAGGCGCCCAGGGCAAGTTCTGGCCGATGCATGAGCTGCTTTTCGCAAACCAGCAGCATCTCAAGGAAAAGCAGTTGCTTGACTATGCGAGGCAACTGGATCTGGACCTGCCGCGTTACCAGAATGAGATGCGCGACCATGTC